>CAMYMO010000381.1 GCA_947259425.1 uncultured Ectothiorhodospiraceae bacterium
CGGCGAAGTCGGAACCGGTAAAACCCTACTCTGTCGAAAATTAATGCGTTCATTAGGTGAGCGGTTTGAACTGGTTTATATCCCGAATCCCCAGTTATCGTCCAATGGTTTACAGGTAGCGGTTGCCGAAGAACTTGGTCTTAAAATAACACGTTATGCGCATCGCCTGAATAAAATGATTACAGATCGATTGTTGGAGCTGGCAAAAGAAGGTAAACGTGTGGTTTTATGCATTGATGAAGCACAAGCCATGCCCGAGGAGACCATGGAGTCGTTACGTTTGCTGACGAACCTGGAAACCGAAAAATCCAAACTATTGCACGTAGTCTTATTCGGGCAACCTGAATTAGATGAGTTGCTAAATAAAAAATCAGTACGGCAGTTAAAGCAGCGCATTACCTTTTCGTATCAGTTACAACCGTTGGATAGAGCTGGTATGGATGCCTATATCATGCACAGGCTCGTGGTGGCCGGTTTTCAACATGGTAATATTTTTGAAACCAAGGCATTGGAAAGTTTATTTAAGGCCAGCCAGGGTACCCCTCGATTGATCAACATTTTATGTCATAAAGCATTAATGGTTGCTTACGGACAAGGGGCTCGTGTTATTCAGGATGAAACGATAAAACTGGCAATAAGTGACACGGACGATACGCAATTACGCGCCGCAAAAGCACCATGGTGGCGGCGTTTGGTTGCCAGCTTTGCTGCGATTACAGTAATCGCCTCGCTATCGGGTTATGTTGGATATGTGAGTTAGCGATGAGCCTTATTAATAAAGTCTTAACGGATCTTGATCAGCGCGGTGCATCGAATGGTCATTCGAACTCAGAGCTTGAAGATAGCGCAGCGTTAAACGGATTACCCTTCTCGCAGGTACCGAATAAGAAAACCAATCATGCTCGCTATGCAATCATTAGTGGCGTTATTATTATCGTGCTCACAATCGGAATCGGCGCCGGTTACGTTTTATTTAATTTTACGAGCAACGAAGAGACGGTTGCCAGCGTATCGCCCTCGGTGCTACAAAATAACAGTCCTCAGGATCAGCTTTCTCAAGCTAATAAGCCTGCGGCGATTAAAAATGAAAAATCGAAACCTGATAATAAAATCAATACGAATAACAAAGTAAAACAAGTTATAGCGGTAAACCAACCTCAAGCTAAGACGACTAAAAATGTCGCAACTTCTAAACCGAAACCGAAACCGAAACCGAAATCGAAACTAAAAAAGAAAGTGACTGCCCAGCCGAAGACCGTCATCACTGAAAGCAAGCCAAACGAGCCCGTGGTAGCGCAAGCCGAGTTTGATGCTAAATCGGAATTTAATAAAAGCGTGAGACCGATGCGTGCCGAGCAGCGAGCAGAAGTGGCCTATCAAACGGCATATGATCTTCTAAGGGGGCGTAAAATACGTAAAGCCGAACAATCATTACGGCAGGCACTGGCGCTCGAACCGAGCCATGTTAAGGCACGTGAATTATTGTCCGGTGTGTATATTAAACAGGGCCGTTGGGTCGAGGCGAGTGAGTTATTGCGTAATGGTTTGAATATGTCGCCTGGACATAGCACTTTTAGTAAACTGTATGCGCGTGCATTAATGCAGTTGAAACAAGACAATCTTGCAATCGGCGTGTTGCAGCGACATGCGCCAAACATCAAGAGTGACCCGGAATACTATGCGATATTAGCCGCTTTGTACCAGCGTCAAAAAGATCATGCTTCTGCGGCAAAAATGTATCAAAAGATCGTCGAGATCCAGCCGCTCAATGGCGTGTGGTGGGTTGGCTTAGGCATTTCGCTTGAAGCGCTTGGAGAATCACAACAGGCGAGCCAGGCATACTCACAAGCACGCAAAACGGGTAACTTGCAAAAAGAGATCGCCCATTTCACAAATAATCGTCTCGTCGCGCTCGATGAGATCGGTTACCCAAACTAGCCAATCAACGTACTGACTTATTGACCTGATATTATTCTGGTGTTGCACTATAATAGTGCGCATATTGTTTGAATGTTCATAAATGCACTAACTTGGTGTGTCTAGAGATTGGACAAATAATCCATTATGGGTTAAATGTATCATAAGTCTTTGATAATTAAGCTTTAAAAACGGCCCATATATTACCCGTCCTGGCTGATATTTGTGCACAAACTTGGTTTAATACTTGCTAAATAAGAGGTCATGGCAGCCGTTCCTAACAAATACACAGAGATGCACCAGCGTATTTTAGACAACATCAATACCGCGGTGATGCTGTTTAAGGCCGATTTGACATTGATATACGCAAATCCTGCGGCTGAGATGTTATTGGGTGTGAGCATGCATCGTATGGTGGGTTTGGGCTTTGACGAATTGATTAGCGCCAAAGAACCGATCAAAGAACAAGTTGCGGATGCGGTATTAACGACCCATCCCTTCTCGCGGCATGAACAAGTAATCAATCTTATGCGTGAAAAAGAGGTGACGGTTGATTTCACCGTGAATATTCTTTCATCGGCATTTAGAGAAAAAGAAATTTTATTTGAAATGTTTCCAATTGATCGTTTGCGTCGAATTCTACGCGACGATGCAATCTTGTCACAACAGGATACGACCCAGGATTTATTGCGTGGTCTTGCTCACGAAATAAAAAATCCCCTTGGTGGTTTGCGTGGCGCGGCGCAGTTGCTTGAACGCGAATTGCATAGCGAAGACCAGAAAGAATATACCCGTGTCATCATCGATGAGGCGGATCGATTGCAAAAGTTAGTCAACCGCTTGCTTGGTCCGAGTGGGATGCCCAATTATATCGAATTAAATATTCACGAAGTAATTGAGTATGTTGTCAACATTGCCTTTCAAAATAAAGAAGGCATCCATTTTTCACGAGATTATGATCCGAGCATACCGAATATAGTTGGTGATCAGGATCTGTTAATCCAGGCAATACTGAATATTGTCAATAATGCCGTCGAAGTGGTCGATGAAAATGGAAATATAACGATTAAGACACGCGTGTTAAGAAATTTCACCATCGGTGAAAAAACTTACCGACTGGTGATAAAAATGGATGTGATTGATGATGGACCTGGTGTTGCAGAAGATCTTAAAGACAAAATATTTTTCCCAATGATAACGGGAAGAGCGCAAGGGACAGGATTAGGCTTGTCGATAGCGCAAAGATTAATACACCAACATTCAGGGTTAATTGAATGCGATAGTGAACCAGGTAAAACAACGTTTTCGGTGTTTTTACCAATTATAAATGAACATGGGGTAAGGTAAGGATGCAAACGGTATGGGTAGTTGATGACGATCGTTCGATTCGTTGGGTTTTAGAAAAAGCATTAAAAGGTGCAAGTATCGATGTGCGAACATTTGAGGATGCACACAGCGTGTTAGACAACATGAAAAGGACCCAGCCCGATGTCATCATTTCTGATATCCGGATGCCAGGTATGGATGGTTTTGAGTTATTGGAAAATATCCATGCCATCAATCCTGATCTGCCTGTTATTATTATTACCGCACATTCTGATCTGGGCAGCGCGGTAAATGCCTATCAGGGTGGCGCTTTTGAGTATTTACCCAAGCCGTTCGACGTTGATGAGGCGGTTGAGCTGACTCGCCGGGCACTGGATGTCAATAAACCAGTTGATGTCATTGATTCAACAAGTGTGAATGAAAATACCGAAATTATTGGTGCAGCAGCGTCAATGCAGGAAGTATTTCGAGCGATTGGTCGTTTATCGCGTTCTAATATCACCGTTTTAATCAATGGTGAATCAGGTACGGGTAAAGAACTGGTTGCGCATGCCTTACACAAGCACAGTCCGCGTGCTGATAAGCCCTTTATTGCGATTAACACAGCAGCGATCCCAAAAGATTTATTAGAGTCTGAATTATTTGGTCATGAAAAAGGGGCGTTTACGGGTGCGCAAGCTGCACGCAAAGGACGTTTTGAGCAGGCCGATGGTGGAACTTTGTTTCTTGATGAGATCGGTGATATGCCTGCCGAACTGCAAACTCGATTATTACGCGTGTTGCAGGACGGGACTTTTTATCGTGTGGGTGGACATAACTCGATAAAAGTGGATGTTAGAATTATTGCTGCAACCCATCAGGACCTTGATCGCCGGGTTGAAGAAAAACTATTCCGTGAAGATCTATATCACCGCCTAAATGTAATTCGGATTCACCTGCCTGCAGTACGTGAACGCAGTGAGGATATTGGTTTGCTGACACGACATTTTTTAAAGCTCGCCGCGAACGAATTGAACGTTGAAGTTAAAACTTTGTCTGCTGAGGCGGAGGGTTATTTATCACGTCTGAGCTGGCCTGGGAATGTACGGCAAATCGAAAATACCTGTCGATGGTTGACCGTAATGTCGGCAGGCCAGGTTATTAATATTGAAGACCTGCCACCGGAATTACAGGTAGGCAAGGCAGAGCAATCGAGTAGTGGAGACTGGATCGAGGTCTTGCGTCGTTGGACTGAGCGACATCTGGCCCAAGGTGACACCGGTATACTTGATCAAGCTATGCCGCAATTTGAGCGTGTCATGATCGAAACAGCTTTACGTCACTCTGGTGGTCGTCGTCAAGATGCGGCAAAGCTGTTGGGTTGGGGGCGTAATACTTTGACGCGTAAGATTAAAGAGCTTGGTATGGAGGCGACCGTTTAAGCTTAAGCATTGATGATTATTTTTGCCAGACCAGGATTCGGTTATTGACCGGCATCTCATGATCATTGACGAGCGTCATCCCCGCCTTTTCGGCCAGGACTTGTAAATCATTAAAATCACGCAGGCCACTTTTAGGGTCACGTTGTTTTAGAAAACGATCAAATTGGGCATTGCTATCACTGGTGTATTGCCCTTGAAAATTGAACGGCCCATATAAACAAAAGAAACCTGACTTCTTTAGTATTTTGCCGACACCGGCAAAAAGCTGTTCAACGTTTTCCCAGGACATAATATGTGTGGTGTTGGCGCTAAACACGCCATCAACCTGGTTTATCGGCCAGTGAGTTTGGCTGACATCAAGTTCATACGGACCATGAATGTTTTGCTGGTCATACTCTGCTAGCCAGGCATTGATGCCATCATGGTAGTGCAGGACATCACTGCAATGCCAGCTAAGATGCGCCAGTTGTTCGGCAAAAAAAACAGCATGCTGGCCTGTGCCACTGCCTATTTCCAACACGTGCCCAGGTTCTGAGAAATAATCTTTTATGATGGCAAGTATTGGTTGTTTGTTTTCTTCACAGGCGTCAGAGAAAGGTTTCAATGTTAGTACCGTAAAAGCCAAAAACCAAATTATAACGTAAATCGGGTCTAATTGCTTTTTTGATGTAACATCTCAAGTAGTTTGTTTTCAAAAAACTTTTTATAATTCAGGAAATGAATAGTTTGGGTGTCTGAATAGTTTGGCCCTAACATCGATTTAGACAGGTCGATGTCGGTAATATAAATTGGGTATTTTTCATGGTTATTGCGTTTATCTAGAATCTGTTTACATATTAACTGATATAACGATTGACCATGTTCAATCGTGGAATATTCTTTATCCTCGCAGTAAACTGTAAAATGTATATCGTCGTCCACTTTAGATCCAATGACCTGTAATGATAAATAATCGACAGGTTTAAACATCGGGTTGGTTTTGTGCTGAATGAGCTCCCATTCACCGCGAATATTTTTTTGGATGTAATGAAAGCTGTAATTAGCGGAAGTAACGTCAGAGTTTTGCTCTCCTTTTATAAACGACATACGATTCGCTACGGCATCAAAGAATTGCTGGTAGTGGTTAACCAGTGAGGTTGCATCAAAAAACTCAGTATCATGATGGTACAGTGCGCCATTCTCGTCGAGAATGTAGGTGTGCACATATCGATCAACGATATGAAAGTAAACCTGAATTAATCCAGATTTGTTGCGAGCGTATAACAATGGCAATACGTCATCGTGTAGCGTTTCTGAATCAAACACAATATGCTGAAAAGACGGCGTTGGTGCAGAGAGATAGCGTTTTAACTCTTCCAGGTTGCCTGCTTTATGGTACTTAAGATAGTCATCCTGCATATAAAGTACATAATAATTCCATTCTACTGCCAAAATATAACGTGTACCGGGAAGATTCTTTTTATTATAAAAGCAGTCCATTACCGTCTGGAATAATTTTTCTATACGATCTGCAATCGCGTTGCTTCGATATGATGAAAAACTGACAGAGTTGATCGACGGTGGTCTTCGACCCATTGATGGTGGCATCCACTGCATGTAATCATGTAAGCACTGAAATATCCCCTCGACGCCGGTATAGCGGAAGGTGAGCACTTCATGCCATGAGGTGACGATAACCTGGTCGATTGAATTCGTTAAATTCTCGAGCCTGCCACCATAACGCAAGGAATCGGTACGGTTGCTGGTAAGATGGTTGCCAAAGCGTGTGTGTTGCGAAAAAGGGTCAATCCCAGCGTTGATTATACTGACCACTTTCTTGATGGACGCGGGACGCCGAAGTTCTTTTATATTATTCTCATCTAATTGTGTATGCTCAAAAGCGTGTTCGAACGTCGAATTAATCGATTTTAATTCCTTGTCTGTTATGCTGGTTCCGGGTGCAAACAAGGCGGTCATCGTTGTTGATGTCGTTATTTTATTGAAATAACACCATGCGAGCAGTTCAATTAAACTAAAGGCACGTTTTAGGGGCGGGTAAAGCGCGGCTTCATCTGCGGTAACCGTGCCATTGTATACGACCCAAAAATATCGTTTATCCTCGCCTTTTAGTTTGTGTATGGATATATGTGATTCATATAAATCTTTTGTAATGCCGCGATAAATTATCTCAACTTTACCCGCCTTTCTCTCAAAAGCAGCATAAAGTTTACGCCCGAGTAAATGTAAATCTTTTGCATCAATTAAATTAGAATTTGAATGATTACGTGCAAAATCAGATAAAAAACGATAGCTGTGAGTGATTTCATTCATCAGGATGGTTCGCTCATCCAGCACGCGTTGGATCTTCCAGTCATCTTTACTGTCGAGTAAAAATATCTGACTGGTTGTCCACTTCCAGGTTCTGGTCAGTTCGGCTAAGAGTTCGTTGCGCCAATGTGAAGGCTTTTTAGATTCATCGCTAAGTCTTTTGTTAACTTTAAAATAAAAACTACGACGAACCAAATCTAGACGCTGGGCCTGGTTCTGTTGTTTAAAATATTCCTCAACCTTGTGCAACATCATTAAATAGGGATCGAGTTTATTTATCTCATTTTCACCATTGTAGACGGCTGTTTTATAGCGTAAGCCAAGGATATCGATATTCGGATACTCACTCGCATAGGCTTCCATTAGTGATGTTTTAAGTACGGATTTATAGGGTGAGTTGATGCCTTTGTAGAGTAACCACAGCGTTGCACCGTAAAATTCTTCCGCGGGAATTTCATTCAGGCCGCCAAAATCTATGTTTTCGCGCGCATGAACAAAACGTTTTGTTTTTATGTTTTGAACAAAATCATCATATTCATGTTCATTTTCGGGTGGTACCAACCACCAGGTTGGATACCGACCGGCGAGCAATAAACTCGTGCGGTAAAATTCTTCTAATAGTAAATAATGAAATGCGCTGCCACTGCTTTCCGAATTGAGTGAATCGTGTTTGCCCTCGCGGAACTCATCAGGATTGACTAAAAATATATGTGCCTCGATATCAAGCGTAGTCGCCCAGGCCTCAATGAGCTGTGATTTTTGTTTGAGGGTGTCAATTTGCTCGCTTTTTAACGAGCTGTCATAACAAACCCAAATATCAAAATCACTTTTGTCGCTTGAATAGGCAATGGTACCGGTGCTTCCCATCATATAAATCGCTTGAATATGGTACTTACGATAGGCGCGTTTTTTATAGGCAAAACTTTTTGCTAATTTTTTTGCCAGATTGAGGGTTTGATTGGAGGGTGAATATTCCGGTATGCCCGCAGGGGTTTGTTTGGAGACATAACCCGGTAAAATCGGGTGGTTAGTGTGGTACAGCAGTGGCAGTAGTTCGATGAAGTAGCGTTGGCGCTCACGCAAATCAGCCATGGTTCGCTTAAGACGACTTTTATTGATGTCAAAGAATCGCTGTTTGATTTGTTTGAAATCAAATGAGGGATCCGAATTGAGTGTAGGGGCCAACCTTGCCATGCTAATAGTGTTATCGGCTGGCGGAGGCCTTTCTTCAAATCTTTAGCAATAACAATAACATGCCGGCGATCACAATATTAATATTAAGGATATATGGGTTGTTTAAGCCATTGTTTTAGTGGACAAATTTCACCGGTTGCTGTGATTTGAGAAAGAGGCGCCAAAATATCGATTGATTCACATTCGTGCAGGTGAAAAATTCCAAATGCAGGCTATGATCTGTAATACCCGCTTTTGCAAAGAAACGGCTATTATTTAACCAGAGGGCCGCTAGTTATGTTAGAACATATTGCACCGAATTTAGTGCAGCAATTTGTCGATTCACTGCCAGGTGCCTTGGCACTAGTGGATAGTAATAATGAGATTGTCTGGGTTAATGACAGCTTCTTACGCGTGACCACATTGAGCAGTGC
>CAMYMO010000382.1 GCA_947259425.1 uncultured Ectothiorhodospiraceae bacterium
TGGTCTCATCTATGGCATGTCGGCTTTTGGTTTAGCCAAGCAATTAGGTGTGGGTCGTCATGAGGCTCAATCGTATATCGACTTATATTTTTCACGTTATCCCGGCGTAAAAGAGTATATGGATCGCACGCGTGAACAAGCGCGCGAACAAGGTTATGTTGAAACAGTGTTTGGTCGGCGTTTATACCTGCACGAGATCAATGCATCGAATACTCAGCGACGTCAATACGCTGAACGCACCGCGATTAATGCACCGATGCAAGGTACCGCGGCCGATATAATAAAGTTGGCGATGATCAGCCTGGATAAAATAATTTATAAACAGAAACTGGATATAAAAATGATCATGCAAGTGCATGATGAATTGGTTTTTGAGATCAAGTCCGATATTTTAGACAGCAGTATAAATTTGATCCGTGAAGAAATGGTAAAAGCCGCATCATTATCTGTGCCATTAATCGTTGATATTGGTGTGGGTAATGACTGGGATGAAGCGCATTAAATGACATTTGTATTTTTTTAAATTATGGTCCACACTACACAGCATAAAGTCCAGAGAGGTTGAACTTTTCTTAATCTAGTCAGTCATATGTTATGAGCGTTCTGTTTGAATTCTCATGGTTAGGTTAAGAGTTAGCTCCCGCACTCCTCCCTGGCGGGATAACTTAGCACTCGATTCCCCAAGTCGGGTGTGCATTTAGCCCCAGGTGATATTCCCCCATTACCTGGGGTTTTCTTTGCCTGTAATAAATGTAAAAAATCTCAGCTTAACAACGATCGACTAATCCAATTTGAATGTTATGGGTCGAATTGCTGATTTGTTAGGCATCAGATTGCTGGTTTTTGGCATCGCGTGCTTCGCTTGCTTCAGGGAAGCACCCTTCGCAAAGGTTTACAGAAATTCACAGTATCCAGTCTCGCAATTCATGAAAACCAAGTAATTTAGTCTATTATTATTTTGTTCAACAGCAGGTTTTCAAACACTCCTCCCGGATTGAAAACCGATACCCTGACCACAGACGGGGTTTATCGTTGTTAAGCCCTGACTCTCCCTCCCCACAGTCCATGTCAGGGCTTTTTTTTGACAATAAATACAATAACTTAGTTAGATTTTGGATTCAGTTCAAGCCACTGAATGATATGCCGGCGGGCCTCGGTAATGCCGGTATTTTTCAGGGCTGAAAACAGCTGTACGGTGATATCCGGCAGCTCACTCAGTTCTTTTTTAACCGTTAGTAAAGTGCTTTTGGCCGGGCCATTTTTAAGCTTGTCGGCCTTAGTCAGTAGCACCAGAACGGGCATTCCCTGGTGGGCGCACCATTCGAGCATTTGCACATCAAATTCCCGCATTGGATGGCGGCAATCCATCATTAAAACCATGCCTTTCAATGACTTACGGGTAGTCAGGAATTCATCCAGAGTTTGTTGCCAGCGACGTTGCATGGCGACGGGTACCTTGGCATAACCGTAACCCGGTAGATCGACCAAACGGTGGTTATCATCGAGGGCAAAAAAGACGAGTTGTTGTGTCCGCCCTGGTGTTTTACTGGTGCGGGCCAGTGATTTTTGCCCACTCAAGGCATTGAGAGCACTGGATTTTCCGGCATTTGACCGTCCGGCAAACACCACCTCAAAGCCATTATCTGCAGGCACATGAGCCATATCCGGGCTGCTGAGCAGGAACCTGGCGGACGCTAATAGATTGCGTTTATTGGAGGTATTCTTATTGTTTGCTTGACCCGACATGCGACTATTTGTATAAAGGGCCCCATTTTTGGGGATTCTCGTCCAGGCAATTATGCCTTATTGTGGATCAGGAAGCTCTGATTAAGTCATCAGCTGGTGATTGACGGGTCGCCATAAGACCAAAAAGGCATGAGTTCGGCTTTATGTCTTAATCAGAGCCTTCTTGATGGAGGATATAACTAAGTGATTCTCAATTGATTATTATTATTTGTTTATGGAGCACGTTATGAAAAAATTAATTATTGCACTATCTGCGGCGACCTTAATGGGTGCAGCTGCTTCTGTTCAAGCTAATGGTGAAGCGACCTATAAAGCGGCTTGTTTTGCCTGCCATGGAACCGGTGCGGCCGGTGCGCCAAAGTACGGTGACAAGGCGGCGTGGAAAGATCGTATTGCTGCGGGTAACGAAAAAATGTATAGCAATTCCATCAAAGGCTTTAAGGGTTCCAAGGGTGTAATGCCTGCCAAAGGCGGACGTGCCGATTTATCTGATGAAGCGGTTAAAGCTGCGGTTGATTATATGGTGGCTGGATCAAAATGATTTCACGTTTCATCGTAACCATCTTTGCTTGCGTCTTTGCCTTACCTGCTGCATTTGCAGCGGGTGATGCAACGGCCGGGCGTGGAAAATCTCAAGTTTGTGCGGGTTGCCATGGAGTTGATGGTAATGCCGCGATCCCTAACTATCCTAAGTTAGCGGGACAACATGCGAATTATCTGGTTAAGCAGATGCAGGCGTTTAAATCTGGCAAGCGTAATGATGCGATCATGAAAGGCCAGGTTGCTAATTTGACTGAAAAGGACATGCAGGATTTGGCGGCGTATTTTGCTTCCCAAAAGACAACAATTGGTGCGGCAACTGACCAGGCCAAACGCGAGTTAGGTGAGCGCCTATATCGTGGTGGTAACGAAACGAAAGGCATTTCGGCTTGTATGGGTTGTCATGGTCCTAACGGCACAGGCAATCAGCCTGCCAAGTTTCCGGCATTAAGTGGTCAGAATTCTGCTTATACCCTGAAAAGCCTGAAAGACTATCGTGAAGCCAAAATTCGAGCATTTGACGAAAAGGATGATGCTGGCAAAATTATGCGCAACATTGCGAAAAAGATGTCAGAGGCTGAAATGGATGCGGTTGCCCATTATATTGCAGGCTTAAATTAAGCACTTATCTATATCTGGCAACGGAATCTTTCGCTAGTAATGCACTCTAAAAGGTGGCCTGAATTTAGCTCAGGCTGCCTTTTTTATTTTTTAGGTTTGATTTTTCAGTTTTAATTTTTTTAGGTTCGTTAAAGATAATAGCCATGAGCATAATAGAGCAAACACCCCAGACAGCCAGCACAGCTGCATCCCGCCGCAGTATTATTCTGGATTTCCTGGGTTCGATGAATCTGGCGATTACCATTTTTATGATTATCGCTATCGCATCCGCAATTGGCACTGTCTTAAAACAAAATGAACCCTACGAGAATTACATCATCAAATTTGGCCCGTTCTGGCATGAATTCTTTTTAAGCCTCAATTTATACGATATATATAGTGCCGGTTGGTTTGCCTTTTTACTGGCGTTCTTAATTATTTCGACCAGTGTCTGTATTTATCGGAATACCCCGCACATGCTGCACGAGATGCGCAATTTTCGCCTAAATAGCAAGATTAAATCGATAAAGCTGATGCATGGTGCCCGATCATGGCCGCTGCAAGGCGATCCCGATCAGGCAACAAAAAATATCGCCCAACTTTTTAAAGTGCAAGGTTATCAGGCTAAGACCAAACAACATGATGATCGAGTGATCGTTGCGGGGATGCGGGGTCGCTGGAATCGCCTGGGTTATATCCTGGGCCATATGGGCATGATCGTGGTGCCTTTAGGCTTTGTGATGGATAGCACGATGGATATCGCTTTTTTAGAATGGAGCGGAAAACGTGCGATCGATAAGACATCGGTTTATGTCAAAGACATGCCCAAACAAAGCCAGTTACAACCTGATACCCTGGTGTCATTCAGGGGTAATGTATCAATCTCTGAGGGGCAGAAATCTAATTTTGCGCTGCTGAGAATCAGGGATGGTTCAATGGTGCAATACCTTCCTTTTGCCATTGAATTAAAAGATTTTCGTGTCGAACATTATGATTCAGGCGCACCCAAATCTTTTGAGAGTGATCTGGTTATTATCGATAAAGAAAAAGATGTTCGCTTTGAACAAACCATAGCGGTTAATCATCCACTCTATTATCGCGGTTACACTATCTATCAGGCGACGTTTGGAGACGGCGGATCAAAATTAAAACTGAAAGTTTGGCCGTTCCATGATTATAAACAACGAACTCTGGAAGTGGATACCTTTGTGCGTGGTGAGCGTGTATTAGATACCGCAGCAGGCCAATTGACTTTAGAAATCATCGATTTTAAAAAATTCAATGTACGCCCTGCCCAGGAAGGCGATCCGAAAGGTAAGAAATTTGTTAATGATGGATCCAGTTATGTGTTTAAAGTGCGCGATAAAAGTGGCCAGGCGCGCGAATACAATAACTATATGTCCCCTGTAAATCAGGATGGACGTTACATGTTTATCTCCGGCATGCGCACTAATCCCTCTGAGTCCTATCGTTATTTACATATCCCCGCGGATGACAACTTTAGCGTCGATCGGTTTATGAATTTTCACGCCTTATTAAACAATATGGAGCGTACACGAGCGATTGCGATCAGGGCCGTTTCCTCAGCCTTAGAGGATGCACCGGATAGTGAGAAACATAAAGACAACATCGTCAAGACGATGATGGAATTACTGGATCGTTTTAACTATGGCGGTTTTGATGCGATTAGACACAAGATCGATCAGACGAATATCACTCCGGCCGAAAAGGATAAAATGGCCGATGCCTATCAAAAGGTATTAAATACGCTTTTACAGGCCGTGTATATGGACGTATTGCAGCAGGAGGGGATTGATAGCAGCAAGCCGATGAGCGAATCTCAGCAGCGATTTTATTTTGATGCGCTGGCGACCTTAAGTGGATTACATATCTACGGATCACCTTTTTACGCTCAATTGGCCGACTTTACTCATGTGGAGTCCTCGGGGCTATCCATAGCGAAATTACCTGGTAAAAATGTGTTCTATTTTGGTTCTTTAATGACCATTATCGGTATATTCTTACTATTATATGTGAACCAACAGCGGCTTTGGGCGGTAATATATAAAGATGAGTCGGGTCAGCAGACGCTGGTATTTGCCGGCAGTGGAAGCCGTAATACCGCTGATTTTAAGCGGCATTATCAGCAGTTAGTGGAAAAACTTGAACGTGTGCTTGGAATTTCGAAATAGTTAGAAATTTATTAAATCAGCCCGTCATACAAAATGAGGTTAGGACCATGTCAGTAACAAACGAAGCAATGCATGATGATTTAAAACGAGAGTCATTTATCAAAAACCTGAGCATTGTCGATTGGGCTTTTGCGGCCTTTGTACTTTATGGTACTGGATATGCTTATTACCTATATAACTATTTAATGGATGGTTATGAAGTCGGTATCTTGTTTGGAACCGGCGCGAGCTTGATCGCAATGGGTTGGTGGTGGAAACCATCACGCATGCTGATGGCAGCGATTGCCTTTTTAAGTCTAAGTGCTGTCTATTTATACGAACCGGCCGTGATTGCCCTGAAGGAAAAAGGCATGAGCGGGGCGGATGCAATGTTTGCTTTATCGAACCTGGATGATAAAGAGAACAGTAAATTCCTGTTCAAATATTTTCTTTCCAGCACTTCGGCGATAATGTGGATGAGCGCGTTATACATTATGGCGACCTTGGTTTATTTTTATCATTTAGCTTTACGTAATGAATATGCCGGTAAAGTGGCAACGGCCATGACCTGGACCGCAACCACCATGGGTTTTGTCGGTTTGATGGTCCGCTGGCGTGAATCGTATTTATTAAGCCCGGATATTGGTCATATCCCGGTAAGTAATCTCTACGAAGTCTTTATTTTATTTTCGATCATCACTGGTTTGATCTATTTATTTTATGAACGTAAATATAAAACCAAGGCCATGGGTGGTTTCGTTTTATTGGTGATCAGTGCAGCGGTCGGATTTTTATTATGGTATCACTTTAGTAAGGGTGCGCATGAGATTGCACCATTGGTCCCTGCCTTGCAAAGTTACTGGATGAAGATCCATGTGCCGGCGAATTTTGTTGGTTATGGTGCATTTGCCCTCGCCGCGATGTTGGGTATGTTTTTCTTATTTATTGAACATGCCAAAAAACCGAACCTGTCTAACCAGGTCATTGCCCTGATATTAATCTTTGGGGTTGCGATCCTGACCTTTCTCGCGAACTTTGGGGCAGACTCGTTTAAGACGATTGCGTTAAATCTTGTTTATTCGCTTGCGACCTGTGCCGTGTTCTGGGTGTTGGGTTTTGGCGTTGTGCGCGCAATGCGTCTTATTGGTGAAACAAATTTACCAAAACTCGAGATGCTTGATGACGTGATGCATAAATCCATTGCTCTGGGTTTTGGTTTTTTCACCATCGCAACGGTTTTAGGGGCGGCCTGGGCGGCAGAAGCCTGGGGTGGTTACTGGTCATGGGATCCCAAAGAAGTTTGGGCGTTAATCGTCTGGTTAAACTATGCTGCCTGGTTGCATATGCGCTTAATGAAAGGCTTGCGTGGCACCCCGTTGGCCTGGTGGTCTGTGGTCGGATTATTAGTGACGACCTTCGCTTTTATCGGAGTTAATATTTTCCTGTCCGGTCTGCATGCCTATGGTGAGTTATAAAAATTTTGATGTTCAGCTATTGGTTAAGCTGGGGTTAAGCTAAGATTTTGTAAAGCTAACGTCATCGGCTTTATATCATTCGTGCTGAGGTGGGCCAAAAGGGAACCAAGCTTATAATTGTCTATCTAACAATTCACAGAGATTAAAATTCAATATTCAGGAGTAGTTTATGTTGAAGCGGTATCTATTTTCATTGGCGAGTCTGGTTTTAGTGGCAATGGCCCTGCAGGTAAATG
Source organism: uncultured Ectothiorhodospiraceae bacterium (assembly GCA_947259425.1). GTDB lineage: Bacteria > Pseudomonadota > Gammaproteobacteria > UBA6429 > Thiohalophilaceae > SZUA-24. The sequence goes on from CAMYMO010000382.1 coordinate 6,769, forward strand.
CGAAAGGCATTGATGAAGGGATTGAGTATCAACTGGTCACACCTCCGGTTCGTACCGAAAGTGAAAGCAAGATCGAAGTGGTAGAGATGTTTTGGTATGGCTGCCCGCATTGTTACCAGTTTGAGCCTAAATTCAATTCCTGGAAGAAAAAGCAGTCAGCAAACGTCAATGTTATTCGGGTTCCAGCGGTTTTTGGAAACCGACCTGTTTGGGAGTTACACGCCCGTGCTTATTATGCGGCAGAACTGCTGGGTGTACAGGATAAAATCCACGGCCCATTGTTTGAGGCCATGCATGTGAAGAAACAAAAGCTGTCCAGTAAAGAGGCCCTGGCCGATTTCTTTGTGAAATATGGCGTGGATCGAAACGAATTTTTGGATACTTTATATTCATTTGGCGTTGGAATGAAAGTAAATCGAGCTATAGACCTCACTAAACGTTATGGTATTGATGGGGTTCCCACCATTATCGTCAATGGGCGCTACCGTACCCATGCCAGTTTGACCAATGGTCAGACCGGTATGCTCAAAGTCATGGATTTTCTTATCAACAAAGAGTCTCAGGCAAAGAAATAAACGGAATATCCGGCTATATATAAAGGTATACATTACTTTAGCCGATAAGGAACCTAGTTGATAAGTCTACAATGCATGGAAGGAGACGGATGTGAAGGCGTCAGAGCTATTTGTACGTTGTTTAGAGAATGAAGGTGTTGAGTACATATTTGGTATTCCAGGTGAAGAAAATCTGGATGTCATGGATGCGCTGTTAGACTCGAGCATAAAATTTATTACCGTTCGTCATGAGCAGGGTGCTGCCTTCATGGCCGATGTGTATGGCCGCTTGACCGGTAAAGCCGGTGTATGTCTGGCAACATTGGGTCCTGGGGCAACCAATCTGATAACCGGTGTGGCGGATGCCAATATGGATCATGCGCCGTTGGTGGCCATCGCTGGGCAGGCCAGTACCCATCGTTTACACAAAGAATCACACCAGGTATTGGATCTGGAGCTGATGTTTCAACCCATCAGTAAATATTCCTCGCGTTTACTCACCCCGAATATTATCTCTGAAGTCGTACGCAAGGCCTTTAAAGTGGCACAGACTGAAAAATACGGTGCCAGTTTTATCGAATTTCCTGAGAATATAGCCGAGATGGAGGTTGAGGATCATCCCTTACCGGTTAAACATCCTCATTCACCTGAACCCCCTGCTGAACGTATTGATGCCGCGGCTGACTTAATCTCGAAAGCCAAGAATCCAATTATTCTGGCCGGTAATGGCGTTATTCGCAGCCGAGCCTGGAAGCAGTTAGCCGATTTTGCTGAAGAGTTACGTATTCCGGTTGCCAATACCTTTATGGCCAAAGGGGTGATTCCCTTTAAACATCCAATGGCGTTGGGTAGCGCTGGGTTACAAGCAAATGATTATGTTAGCTGTGGTTTCAATCGGGCCGATGTGATCATATGTATTGGATACGATTTAGTTGAATATCACCCCTATCTTTGGCACCCCACCAAGGATCGAATCATAGTACACATTGATAGCTCTCCTGCTGAGGTCGATGCTTATTACAATATCGACGTGGGTGTGGTCGGTGACATCAAACATTCGTTGATGCGTATCAGTAAAGTAACGAGCCCACATACAGGGAATGCGATGCGATCATTGCGTAAAGCACTCATAGAGGACATGAATCAACATAAAGACGATGCATCGATGCCGGTTAAGCCACAAAAAATAATTTGGGATCTGCGTACCGCCATGGATCTGGAAGGCATTGCGATCTCCGAT
>CAMYMO010000383.1 GCA_947259425.1 uncultured Ectothiorhodospiraceae bacterium
ACGATTTACCGTTAAAGATATTTATCCAGTCGGACTTTTGGCTTTCAATGGCATCACCCAGACCGGGTGTTTCAAGGTGATCGGTGACGCGTACACCGGCAAGCGAACCATCATAATTGATGGCAACCAACAATCGTATTTTACCACTATAGCCATCGCGGGCGACACACTGAATGATGGCCGCAATCGGTTTGTTGTCTTTACGGGCACGGTATACGAGCATTTTACCACTCCCCAGTAATCGATCTTTTACTTCAGTGGTGTCTTGTTCGATATCATTGTCATGAGTTTTGGGATCAACTAACTCATGTAATTTTTTCAAAGTATGCTGGCGTTTATTTTCATCGACCTGATCCCTGGTTGAATCATTTACGTAAGCAACCAGTGCGGTTCCAATGATCGCAAACAAACCAAGTACAAACGCATTGACTAGCATATTTTTACTAAGAGAGTTTGGGGTTTTATTTTTTTCAGCAGTCATGGTTAATCCATATCTTTGTTAGCATGTCCAAAGACCTTAGGTTGACTGTAATAGTCGATGGTCGGCACGGCAATATTCATCAGTAATACACCGAAGGCGACTCCGTCCGGATAGTTACCCCAGGTTCGAATTACATAGGTAATCACGCCTATTCCAATTCCATAGTAGATTCTTCCCCTTGGTGTGGTGCTGGCGGTGATTGGGTCTGTGGCAATAAAAAAAGCCCCGATCATAGTGGCCCCACCGAGTACATGAAAGAGGGGATCAGGATTGGTTTGTTGATCCAGCAGATAAGCGATTGAGGACAAAACGGCCAGGGTAGCAATCATTGCCACCGGGATTTGCCAGGTGATCACACGTTTAGATATCAGGAACAAACCACCGAGTAGAAACATCAAACTCACCCAATCCCAACCGACACCAAAGTATCCACTAAACTGAGTGAAGCTGGATTCAATTTGTTCGATACTTAAGCCAAGCCCCGTTTGTACTTCGACCACATCGAGTGGCGTTGCCTGGGTAAGCAAGTCATAACTGGTATTACTCGGTAGCTCACCAAAAAAATTGTAGCGTAAATTCTCAGTAAAAGTCATGGTGAAAGGTTGGTTGCTGTTCGCGGGCAACCAGGCGGTCATTTGTTTTGGAAAAGCAATTAGTAACACGACATAACCGGCCATCGCAGGATTGAATGGGTTATAACCCAGGCCGCCATATAAATGTTTGGCAATAATGATCGCAAAACTCGTTGCCAGCACCGGTAACCACCAAGGTAAAATTGGCGGCAGTGCAAAAGCGATTAATAATGCAGTCACTAAGGCACTAAAGTCAGTAATAAAAGGCATTACAGGTCGATGACGTAACTTTAGCATTGCGATCTCACAGCTAAGCGCCGTGGCTATACACAAAACGGCATTGATTAAAATACCCCAGCCAAAAAACCAGACGTAAGCGATCATTGCCGGAATCATGGCGGCGATCACCAATAACATCATGCGTGTGACGCTATTGGTAAAATTAGTATGAGGCGACGTGTGTAATGTATTCACTCGCGGTTATCCTTTTCTTCTGCTTGGGCTTTTTTTGAGTTCACGCGTGCCAATGCCGCCGCGACTTCATCTTTCTGGGAATTTTTGAGCTGTTCCTGTTTTTTACGTCTTGCTTGTTCTTTTTCCAGTTTTTTACGCTCGGTACGATACAAATTAAATTCATGTCTTTCACGGGCATGATCTGATTTTTTCTTATCCAGTTCCTGTGCCCAAATTTCAGTCTTGGCAAAGCGATAATATTGCACTAAAGGGATGTGACTTGGACAGACGTAAGTACAACACCCGCATTCGATGCAATCAAACAGGTTATAGCTTTGTGTTTTTTCAAGATCGCGTGCGCGGGCATGCCAGTAAAGTTGTTGCGGGAGTAAGTTAGCCGGGCAAACATGATTACATTCACCACAACGAATACACGGCATGGCGTGGGTGTTTTGAGGTAATTGCTCTTCGGTAATCGTTAACAGGCAATTCGTGGTTTTGAGTACCGGAGAATCAGTGTCATTTATTTCAAATCCCATCATCGGACCGCCCATGACCAGTCGTTCCATTTTATAGGATTGTAATTCAGCCTGGTGTAATAAATTGATCATGGGTGTGCCAAGCCGAACATCATAATTGCCGGGTCGGTCGACCGCGTCACCAGTAACGGTGACGATTCGAGAAATGAGCGGCCGTTTTTTACGAATGGCATGACCGACGGCAGCGGCAGTACCGACGTTATGACAAACAATACCATGGTGGATTGGCAATTGTTTGGCTGCCAGAGAAATCCCGGTTAAGGTTTTAATTAATTGTTTCTCGCTACCCGCTGGATATAAAGTGGGTATCGTGATCACTTCGATGATGGTTTTTTCCTGCGAGGTTAAGGCGGCTTCAAATGCTTTAATGGATTCGGGTTTATTATCTTCGATGCCGACCAGGCATTGTTTCGCCTGTAAGGCATGGCGCATGATTAATAGTCCGTCGATAATGTCACGGGCTCCATCAATCAATAAGGCCGCATCACAGCTAATATAGGGTTCGCATTCAGCGCCGTTGAGAATGAGCGTATCGATCGACGAACGGGCTCCTGGGTTTAATTTTATAAATGAAGGGAAGCCGGCGCCGCCCAGACCGACAATTCCTGCATCTCGAACGAGGTTTCGAAGATACGATGGATCCATGCGTTTGTAGTCTTCAATTTCGTCACTGATTTCAATCCACTGATCTTTGCCATCCGTTTCGATGACGATGCAAAGGCCTTGCATACCTGACGGATGAGCAATGGATCGTTCCTCAATGGCCACCACTGTACCCGAGCTACCCGCATGAACAGGCGCACTGATATAGCCTTCTGCTTGCGCAATCATTTGACCGGTTAAAATGGTGTCGCCGACTTCAACGATGGGATAGGCCGGCTCACCAATGTGTTGGTGCACGGCATGGACTAATTGTTCTGGGATGTCAGCGGTGATGATCGGTTCTTGTAAGGACATGCGCTTATGTCCATCCAGAACGATTCCACCATGGAAACTAAACAATTTACGCATGCTGGGGATCCTCATCTTCTTCTTGCTGAGGATAGGGCCAGGTCCAGCTGTCCAATGTTTCTTCAAGCGGCACGACATAAATACAATCGACAGGACAGGGTGGGATGCATAAGTCGCAGCCGGTACATTCATCTTTAATCACGGTATGCATCATCTTGGCGGCACCCAATATGGCGTCAACCGGGCAGGCCTGGATGCACAATGTGCAGCCAATACAAACTTGTTCATCGATGATGACCACGGTTTTGGTTTCTTTTTCTACGCCGTGCTCTTCACTTAATGGCTTAGGCTCGCGGTCGAGTAAATCGGCCAGGGCAATGATGACCTGTTCGCCGCCTGGCGGGCATTGGTTAATGTCGGCCTCGCCATCGGCAATGGCCTGTGCGTAAGGACGACAACCCGCATAAGTACATTGACCGCATTGTGTTTGTGGCAGGATCGAGTCGATTTGATCGACCACCGGATCGCCCTCGACTTTGAATTTGATCGCGGCAAAGCCGAGCAATAGACCGAACACGGTAGCCAGCGCGGCTAAGACAAGGATGGCTTCTAACATATTGGTTTATCCTTGTACGAGGCCGGAAAAACCCATAAAGGCCATCGACATCAGACCAGCGGTGATCATCGCGATGGCGGCGCCTTTAAAGGGCGCGGGGACATCAGCCACATTGATCCGTTCGCGCATCGCCGCAAATAAGATCAAGACCAGTGAAAATCCAATCGAGGCACCAAAGCCGTATAAAAACGATTCGATGAAGCCATTATTTTTTTGCACATTTAATAAAGCGACACCGAGTACGGCACAATTGGTGGTGATTAACGGCAAAAAGATGCCCAGTACCTGATACAGCAGTGGGCTGACTTTATGCACGATCATTTCGGTCAGTTGTACCACGCCGGCGATGACCAGGATGAAGGCAATGATGTCGAGGTATTCGAGCCCATAAGGAACCAACATATAGGTATTGATCAGATAGCTAAATACGGAAGACAAGGTCAGCACAAAAGTCGTGGCCATCGCCATCCCGGTAGCAGTCTCAAGCTTGCGCGACACGCCCATGAAGGGACACAAACCAAGAAATTTCACCAGCACGAAGTTATTGACCAGGATAGTACCGACCAGGATTAGGGCATACTCTTTCATATATATAGAGTAAGGCGCTTGAGGGGGATATACAACGGGTAATTTATACGGTTTTGCTTTATTTATCAGGATGCTGCGTAGGTGAATAACCGTGTGAAGTTTTCTTTTTCATCACATTAATCGGCAGCTTCTTATGTTTTGGAGAAATTGAAGAATTTAATATTATGGCTAAGCATCAAATTGATGGTTAATTAGATATAAAAATTATTGGCCGGTATTTACCGGCCAATAATACCAACAATAACTTAGTAATGTTTGTTGCGCGCAGTCGTACGACAGGCTGAAGAATGGCGTCCACTTTGCGCACCAATTGTCGCGGTAGCAGAGTCATAGGCAGCCGTGGTCCGTACATTTCCGACATCAAGTGTCAATACGGGCTCATCTGCAGACCAGTCAATAACGGTTTGCAATGGACGGTTTAAACGGCCTTGCATCGGAATGAGATCCTGAATGCGCAAATTTGCAGTTTGACGTGGCTCAATAGAGTTATCGACAGGGGTGATGGTGTTATTTCGTGATGCTGGAATACCCGATACATCAGAATCAAACAGTGAGACGCCTTTTGCGTTAAATACACGTACTCGGTCGATATAAATTGAACCGACATCGGAGACGTTACGCATAATATAGGTACTGCGTTGAATTTCGATACCACCATTTCCAACAAAATAATTACCACCACAGGATACTGACGCGGTCACCGCTTTTTTGCCTCGATCAGAAGCCGCCGCTAAGGCTGTAGATTGAAAAGACATTCCCGCGATTAAACTCCCCAGAACAACACCGATTACCGCTTTTTTAGATTTATTTGACATGTATAACTCCCATCTATTTAACACATTAAAAGTACGTTTTAACACAAAAAACAATCATTGTTTTATGATTGCATCGATTGAATGGGGAAACGCCCCAACCTGCCAAGTGGGTCTATCTAGTTCACGATTTTTTATTGTGTTCGATCAGCTTTTGGATATTATGTAATTCCCGAGTATGCTTGCATGTAGTTAACTTATTGATATATAAAGGGTTTGACATAGTTTATTGTAAGAGACTATTATGCCGGTCTATGAATAATTTAGAATTAAAATAAGTGCAAACATTCGGGGGATACGGCAGATGAAAATTATACGCTATTTTCTTATTATTTCTGTTTTGCAATTCATGTGGACTAGCAGTGTTACAGCGACCTTGATATCGGTCGACTTGTACAGTAGTCATGATGGTTTGATTACCCGGGATACTGATACCGGGTTGGAATGGCTGGATCTCACTAGCACAGTCAATTATTCCTATAACGATATGTTAACGGAGTTAGGTTCAGGCGGGGCTTTTGAGGGATTCCGTTATGCAACCGTTGCGGATATAGATAATCTACAGTTGTCCGCTGGTTTGCCAAGTGGTCTGTTTAGTTCAGCGTCAACTTATTTCTACCGGACAGAGTTCGCTACATTGATGGACCTAGTAGGCATTACCAATTCTACTTCTACTTATGAATACTCTTACGGTCTGACGGGTGATCCCTTTGAACCTTCTACACTCACTGATGACCGCATAATGCGGGGGTTCGCCATGTCAGCATTTGCAGTGCGGGCACAACAAGGTGTAGTCGGTGATTCAATAGCATCAGCTTCGATTGGTAGTTGGCTAATCCGGGACACGGTATCGGTACCAGAGCCTACTAGTTTGGTTTTATTGTTATTTGGTTTGATGGGACTTGGTTTAGTTAAGCGGGGTAACTGGAAAAGTGCCAACCGGGTCAGCTTTTAATTTGGGATCCGTCATGCAGGTGATATAAAAAGTATTTAGTCTGGAAATATAACGTTCTACATTAAACAATTTTTTGCGCAAGTAAAATTCAAGAACTACCAAGGGAATATTAGCGAAAAAATAAATTTTTATTATCACCCGAAATAAATTTCCTTTTTCAATCCAAGTTCAATCCAGGTTCAATCCAACCTATCTTTATTATTTCTCCTGGATTTTTTAAATTTGTCAACGACCCACATTCCTAATGAAAACAAAAGAATAAAAATCACAGCTTGAATTAAAATTTGAATCCATGACATATTCAGAGCCCTTTTTTATTTAAACAGGGTTTATTTAACTTTCATTCCTGGCTTGGCTCCCTCATCTGGGGACAGGATCCATAAATCTTTCCCACCGGGTCCGGCCGCGAGCACCATACCTTCGGATAAGCCAAAACGCATTTTACGCGGTTTGAGGTTGGCGACCATCACCGTGAGTTTGCCTTCGAGGTCTTCCGGTTGATAGGCGCTTTTGATGCCGGCAAAAACATTTTTGGTTTGATCGCCGATGTCTAAGGTCAGTTGTAAGAGTTTATCCGCACCTTCGACGTGTTCGGCCTTGACGATCTTGGCGATGCGTAAATCCACCTTGGCAAAATCTTCGAATTCGATTTCAGCGGCGATCTCATCCGAAACACGTTGTTCTGATTTCGGTGGTTGGCCTTTATGTTTAGTGGTTTCGGCAAGCGAGTCTTTTGAATCTTCTACCATGGCATCGACCTTTTCTTGTTCTATGCGGGTCATTAAAGGTTTAAATTTATTGATCGTATGATCGAGTAAGGGGGTGTTAATGCTTTCCCAGTTCATCGGCTCAATATTTAAAAACGTTTCCGATTGTTCAGTGAGTGTTGGGATCACGGGTTTTAAATAACAAACTAATATTCTGAACAAGTTAAGTCCAACACTACAGACATCCTGTACTAATTGTTCATTGCCTTCTTGTTTGACGATCACCCACGGTTTTTGTGCATCGATATACTGGTTGGCTTGATCGGCCAGCGCCATGATCTGGCGTATCGCGGTCGAGAACTCACGTTGTTCGTATAACTCAGCAATCGATTTACCGGCTTTAACAAAATCATCGTATTTAGCCTGTTCGGTGCAGGTGGCCGATAACTTACCGGCGTATTTCTTTTTAATAAAACCGGCACAACGACTGGCGATATTCACCACCTTGCCGACCAAATCCGAATTTACGCGTGCGCTAAAGTCTTCGAGATTTAAATCGAGATCTTCAACACCACTACTGAGCTTTGCTGCGTAGTAGTAGCGTAAATACTCCGGATTAAGTTGTTTCAAATAGGTTCGCGCATTGATAAACGTACCGCGTGATTTGGACATCTTAGTGCCATTCACAGTGAGATAACCATGCACATTGACGGCGGTTGGTTTGCGGAATTGGGCGGCCTCTAACATCGCGGGCCAGAACAGGGTGTGGTGATTAACGATGTCCTTACCAATGAAATGATAAACTTCATAGTCACTGTCTTCATTCCAGTAGGTTTCGAAATCGAGATCATCACGCTTCTCGCAAAGATTTTTAAAACTGGCGAGGTAACCAATCGGCGCATCAAACCAGACGTAGAAATATTTTTTTGGTGCATTTGGGATCTCAAAACCAAAGTAGGGTGCATCACGACTGATGTCCCAGTCTTTTAAACCATCCTTAAACCATTCGGTGACTTTCTTGGCGATGCCACTTTGCAAGGTGCCGCTCTGGGTCCACTTTTCTAACATCGGTTGGGCTTTGGAGAGCTTAAAGAAATAATGTTCAGACGGTTTGAGTACCGGTTTCTCTCCAGAGATCACCGAATAAGGATTTTTTAGTTCGGTGGCATCATAAGTCGCACCACAGACCTCGCAGTTATCGCCATATTGATCCGGACTTTTGCATTTTGGACAGTCGCCTTTGATAAAACGGTCCGGCAGGAACATATCTTCTTTTTCGTCGAAGAATTGCTCGACCTCTTTGGTGTCGATAAAACCGTTTTCAACATTACGGTTATAAATCAGTTCGGCCAACTCACGATTTTCGTCCGAATGAGTCGAATGGAAATTATCGAAGCCAATATTAAACTCGGCAAAATCGGCGCGATGCTCTTTATCGGTATTGGCGATCAATTGTTCAGGTGTAATGCCGAGTTTGCGCGCATTCAACATAATCGGCGTACCATGCGCGTCATCAGCGCAGACATAGACGCACTGATGACCTTGCATTTTCATGAATCGCACCCATATATCGGTCTGGATGTATTCCACCAGGTGGCCTAGATGGATAGAACCATTGGCGTAAGGCAGGGCGCTGGTAACGAGAATATGTCGTTGTTTATTAGGCATAAAATGGTAAGGATTTGCTATTCTTAGCTTCGCTGAAAAACCGCGTACACTAGCAGGAAAGCCTGTTTTAAGCCAGCAGAACGCTCATTTGAGGCTATTTACATCGTTTTTAGTCCAATCGAAGCGTATATTAGAAAAATCTTAAAGAATTGTGTAGAATCGCGTTCCCGAGAAAAATACTCGGGTATTAAACCCTAA
>CAMYMO010000384.1 GCA_947259425.1 uncultured Ectothiorhodospiraceae bacterium
AAATCAATTGTTATCTGTTTAGACTTGACCGATCGTAGGCGATCTAAAGAGGACAACAATAGTGCAACTAGCGTTGACAATGCTCCTACTATCGCGGCAACTGCAGTTAATTCCATACGTAGAGCTCCTTAATACGGCAGCTAACGGTTGAGTCTAAGTTATCCCCACGAATTCAATCAAAAAACTGATCAAAAACAAAAAGTTAGACGCGCATCGTGGTTTTTGATCTAATGGAAAGTGACCAAACCGCCCATTAATTCGAAAGGAGACCTCGATGCGCGCCCTCAAAGTATGTCATAAATTGTTATCAAAAACAGTGCCCCAGATGCACGTAAAACGGCTCAATGCCTTACTCAGTGGAGTCGAATCATTGTTATCAGGCTCATTTTTAACGGTGACGGCCTTAGGCCGAGGGATGAGTCGACTCGCGTTAACGAAGCATAATATAAAGTGTATGGATCGATTACTCTCCAATCGCCATCTACATCAAGAGCGTATGGCGCTGTATCGCGCACTGTGTCATCGCTTATGTCGTGGCGTGACTCGCCCCATCATTCTGGTCGACTGGAGTGATATTGTCGAACAAGACCGTTTGATGTTGATCCGAGCCGCCCTCGTATTGGACGGGCGCGCCATCACATTGTACGAATCCATTCATCCTCTGAAAAAACATAACTCACCGAAGACCCATCATCAGTTTTTAGATGAACTAAAAACCCTTTTACCTGAAGACTGTACACCGATCATTGTCACTGATGCGGGTTTTCGGGGTCCCTGGTTTCGAAGTGTGGAAGCGCACGGTTGGTTTTGGTTAGGCCGCGTTCGTAATAGTATCAACTACAAACTTCATTCTAGGCAACTGTGGCGACGCACAATCGACTTATATTATAGGGCAAATTCCCGTGTTCAATATCTCGGCCCAGCCGAGTTATCCGTGAAACGGCCTTATGCGTGTCATTTGTATTTATACAAAAAACGCAAACAACATCGCAAAGCAAACCGCTCTTGCTTACATTATGCCAAACATTCCAACGGTGAGGTGTTTGCCTCACAACAAAAAGAACCCTGGCTATTAGCTACGAACTTATCACCGGAAAAGGTGACGCCAAAACAAATCGTACAGCTCTACGGAAAACGGATGCAAATTGAAGAAGGCTTCCGTGACTTAAAAAGTGACAAGTTTGGTTTTGGGATCACATTAAGCCGCTCCAAGAATATCAATCGATTAAACATTCTACTACTCATTGCCGCATTAGCGACTTGGTGCTTATGGCTCATCGGATTGTTTGCTCAACAACAAGGCTGGCATCGACACTTTCAAGCGAACACGATTAGAGATAGAAAAGTATTATCCATTCCGTTTCTGGCGTTGCAAGTTTTACGACGGGAAGATTACTTTATTCGTGTATTTGATCTAGAAGAAATCGATGACGTATTTGATGAAGTCATTAAACTGGCCAATGAAGCGTGAATTCGTGGGGATCCATCAGCGGTTGAGTTAAGTGGCGCTAAAAACAGCGAAGCTGTTTAGCGTCCATAGACGACTTGTTATGTTATAAAACTTTTAAACCATTAGTTAATAATGGTTTTGTTTATTCATTGTTTTGCCAATACATTTCATAGCGCTCATTTCAAAGAAATGCGCTTCCGTTAATTCAAAAAACTTACCTTGCTCAGCAAGCTGATTAGCATAAACCTTTTTATTATCACTATTTCGTATTCCTATCACCACTTTGATGGTATTTAAAGATAGTTCAGTCTTGGCTATATCAAGTTGGCAATTACATATTTGAGATGCATTTTCGAAATTTAATTTATTCATGCAGGTTCTATGAAGTTCATTAAGCTCCTCAGTGCCTGCTTTTATATTAATTTCACGTAAAATGCCAACCAGCTTCACGATAGTGTTTACGGTTAATTTATTATTTATTGTCTCAACATTTTCTCCAAATACCTGAGCTACAATTTCACTATTGACCTTTTTATTCGTTGCTTTCTCAAGCTTTGAAAATATAGCCTTCACATCTTCCATAGTACCACCCCGCCCGATCTGAGATATAGGTGTAGAAGCGCTAAAATTTGATCCTTTAACTTCTAGTTGTTCTTCTATTAATCCAATAGCGAACTTCGTATGCAGCTCTTCTGTGCTCAGAGTCGGCATAGAATATGCGCTATTGAATTGTATTAAAAACACCAATAATATTGCGTAAAAATAAAATTTTCTCATAACATCCTCTTTAAAACATAACGATTAAGCTCAGTTGAGAGCAAAAGTGGGGCGACGACATGAGCGCCGCTTTTGTGAATCAACTGAAGTGACTTGTTATGTGCGAAATTACATGACATGACAATCATCCATTATTATTTTTAGTTCATTTCCACTTTTTAAGAAATCAAACAAAAGAGTAAAGTCACTAACTACACCATTTAGAGGTAGATCGTATTCGACTCCCCATCCAGAACCATCATTATAAGTATATATGTCTTTTCTAATTTTTCCTTCAACATTATCTGGATCAGTTACAACAGGATATTTTTCGTCATCAAAATGATCATAAGTTATTTCTCGAAGATCATCTGGTGTCCAGGTATGGCGCGATTTATCTAATGGTGGATCTATGAGAGCAAAAGCCTCTTTTGTTTCTCCTGCGGCACACATTTTCACCCATTCGTGAACGAAATTTATAAGTTCCTCGTTAGATGAATTAATGTTTGGTTTATTAATCATTTCTTATTCCATTAAGCACATAACAGTTAAGCTCAGGTGCGACCCGAAGCTGTCACGCGCTTTGCAGAGCGAAGCGCGTGACAGTGAGGGACGCTATCTGGAGCGATTTGTCAGGCCTGATTTCCACTCACGTATTCCCACAAATAAGGATCGGCCGCTAACAATTCTTGATATTGTTCAATAATCCAATCTTTTGCTCCAGGCTGAGATAATATTTCTTCTCTTGTTAATACATAAGCATCTAATAGTTCTTTACCTGTTAATGGCATTTTATCGTCAGGGGAAATATTCATGTGTAGCTTTTCTTCTTTTACATATAGCTGAATGACAAAAATGCAATTTTCGCTGTCAATGCCTGGCCATGCCCCAGTTACAAACCCTATCCACAAAAATCTCTCACCGTTATGTTCAAGTAAGCATGCAATATATATTACATGATGATTTTCATCGTAGTGGAAAATACCGTTAATAATTTCTGCATCATGGTCACGCCCGCAATTGCAAGGCCTTGTATATACTTTTCTGGATTCTATTCTCTGCGTGAAAGTCATTTTTTTATAGGCCTAACTAGTATATAGGTCTCCGAACTGCAGTATATCACCCCGCTAAGACCTGTGATTTTGAATAAATGTTTTTCTATATCAATCTTTTATGCCCTATAAATTTCCTAATTTCAAGGGAATACTAGTCTGCAATATGCAGGCTAATTTTTTTATTTCTATGTTAAACAATAGTTTATAGCTGTTGATAAAGTCCTTTCTGGCTTAATTGTTGATTCGGAGCGGTAGTTTGAGGGGGTACTGTTTAATGTCTTTTCGTTATGGCGCATAGCTTTTAATGACATGCATATAATTCGTATGTTCCAGTGCGGCAGGGTTGATCGCGCAGGCTTTACTTGCACTGCCTTTGATTTGTTTTACCGACTCATATTCATGTTCTTCCAGCCAATTATGGAGTTCTTGTTTAAGTGCTTTAATGTACTCTGGCCCTTGTTTTAATAACACGCTGCATAAATGGGTTATGTCCGCACCGACCAGCAGGGCTTTGACAATATCTTCAGTACGATGCAAGCCACCGGTTGCCGCGATCGATAAATTCACGCAGCTGCGAATCATCGCAATCCAACGAATGCGCAACAGGGATTCCGATGGGTTTGAAAGTTCGAGGTGGGGTTTTATTTCCAGTGTTTCCAGGTCGATGTCAGGTTGATAAAAACGGTTAAACAGGGAGACGCCCTTGGCGCCGGCCTGTTGCAGTTTGCTTACCATGTTCGCGACCGAAGAAAACTGCGATGACAGTTTCATCGTAATCGGTAGGCTGACGTGATCACGTAATTCATCTAACAATTTTAAATAACGGTCTTCAACGTCCTCTCCGCTGGTTTCCGGATCGGCGGCGATATAATAGACGTTGAGTTCTAATGCGTCGGCACCGGCTTGTTGTATTTCTCTGCCGAAGTCGACCCAGCCATCGGTTGAGATGCCATTCAGGCTGGCCAACACCGGTATATCCAATGCCGATTTAAATTGTTGAATGCGTTCCAGGTAGTTATCCAATTCGCTGCTGTATTCATCGGGAATGGGTTGGTAAGACTGCGCCTCATAATGTCCCAGCGCTTGTGAATTAACATAACGTTCCAGTTGTTCTTGTTCGTAGTTAATGGTTTCTTCGAATAATGACGGAAGTATGAGTGCTGAGGCTCCGGCATCTTCGAGCCTCTTTGCTGAGTCCAGTTCGCCGGTTAACGGGGATGATGAGGGCACCAGCGGGTTAGCAAGTTTTAGCCCAAGATACTCAGTACTCAGATCGATCATGATGAAGGCTCCTGTAATTCTGGCTTGTTGCTTGTTGCCTTTAATTTTCGGTGTGGCGGCTCGAGATCACCTTGTTCGTTCCATTCGAGGTTGGCGAGTTGTTGGTAGTATCGATAGCGATGTATCACTTCCTGTTGCGATTGTTCCAGGAATTGTTCGGCCTGTTGCGGATGGGTTCGCCATAACATATTAAATCGTATCTCGGTTTCAATAAAATCACGGTACGGTATGGAGGGCGGTTTCGAGTCCAGGTGTAATGGGTTTTTGCCTGCGGCGGCCTGCTCCGGGTTATAACGGAACAATGGCCAGTGGCCACTATCAACCGCAAGTTGTTGATGAAGGTGGTTGTCTTTTAAATCGATACCGTGAGCGATGCAAGGTGAATAGGCAATGATCAGTGATGGCCCCGGGTACGCCTCGGCCTCAAGAAAGGCATGCATGGTTTGAATGTCCTTGGCGCCATAGGCCACGCGGGCGATGTAGACGTGTTCGTAATCCATCGCCAGTAAGGCCAGGTCTTTTTTCGGTGTGGCTTTACCACCGGCTGAGAATTTTGCCACTGCGCCACGTGGCGTGGCTTTTGAGGTTTGGCCACCGGTATTTGAATACACCTCGGTATCGAGTACCAGAATGTTAACGTTTTCACCGGAGGCCAGTACATGATCCAGTCCACCATAACCAATATCATAGGCCCAGCCATCACCACCGATGATCCAGACACTCTTATCGCTAAGGTTATCAGCCACGCTGGCTAATTCGCGAGCCATGGCTGAATCAATTTGGGTTAATTTTGCTTGCAGGGTGGTTATATTCAATCGTTGCTGTTTAATCCCGGCTTCATTTGATTCATCGGTACTAAGAATTTGCTCAACTAACTCGCTGCCTATTTCAGTTTTGAGTTGTTGCAGTAATTCACTTGCGTATTCTTTTTGTTTATTGATGGCCAGGCGCATACCCAGTCCGAATTCGGCATTATCTTCAAACAATGAATTGGACCAGGCCGGACCACGCCCTTCATTATTTTTTGCCCACGGGGTGGTCGGCAGGTTCCCGCCATATATCGAGGAACAGCCGGTGGCATTGGCCACCACCATGCGGTCACCAAATAACTGGCTGGCCAACTTTATATAAGGTGTCTCGCCACAACCAACACAGGCACCCGAAAATTCAAACAAGGGCTGCAATATCATTGCGCCTTTGATGGTGCCGGTTTTAACGGAAGTGCGATCGTATTCCGGTAAGCCCAGGAAATAATCCCAATTTTGTTTTTCCTGTTGGCGCAGTTCAGGCGTATAGTTGACCATGTTCAGTGCCTTGTGGCTGGTATTGGACTTATCACGAATCGGACAAATGTCGACACATAAACCACATCCGGTACAATCTTCAGGCGCAACCTGATAACTCATGCGATGGCCCTGTGGGAAGTCTTTGCCTTTTACGGCCATTGATTTGAATGATGTTGGAGCATCAACTAATAAATTTTCCTCAAATACTTTACTGCGAATTACACCATGTGGACATACTAAAGGACACTTGCCGCATTGCGTACACAGGTTTTCATCCAGTACCGGGATTTCGAGGGCAATATTACGTTTCTCATAGGCTGCGCTGCCAACCGGATAGGTACCATCTGCCGGAAATAAACTCACGGGTATCTGGTCGCCACGCCCGGCAATGATTTCACCGGTGACGTTTTTAATAAAATCGGGTGCGTTGCCGATGATGGGATTCGTTAAATCAAAGTTTGCATCGGTTTGTTGCGGGAGGGTGAGTTCGTGTAGATTCGCCAGGGTCTCATCAATCGCTTTAAAATTTAAGTCGACCAGTCGCTTGCCTTTTCTGCCGTAGGTTTTTTCGACGGTATCTTTGATCGCCTTAATTGCCTCATCTTTCGGTAATACGCCGGAAATGGAAAAAAAACAGGT
Source organism: uncultured Ectothiorhodospiraceae bacterium (assembly GCA_947259425.1). GTDB lineage: Bacteria > Pseudomonadota > Gammaproteobacteria > UBA6429 > Thiohalophilaceae > SZUA-24. Next base: position 6,468 of record CAMYMO010000384.1, read on the forward strand.
CTGCATAATGGTATTAATACGTTTCCCCATGCCAGTGATGTCGGCGATGTGATAGGCGTCGATGCAATAGACGCGAATGTGTTTATCGAGAATTTGTTGCTGCATGATTTTCGGCAGGCTTTGCCAGACGTGTTCAGTTGATAATGGCGTATTTAATAAGAAGACGGCGTTGTCCGCTGCCATCTCGAGCATGGGATAACGTTCGAGAAAGATCGGTTGGTGGCAGGCAACAAAATTGGCATCGCCCTTTTCGATTAGATAGGACGAGTGTATCGGTCGATCACCAAAACGTAGATGCGATACAGTGACAGCACCAGACTTTTTTGAATCGTAAACAAAATAACCCTGCGCATATTGGTCGGTGGATTCGCCGATTATCTTAATACTGTTTTTATTCGCACCGACGGTGCCATCGCTGCCGAGTCCGTAAAATACGGCCTGAAAGGTATTTTCGTGTGCATCGGTACGGAAGTGTTCATCCCATTCTAAGCTGCTATGGCTGAGATCATCAACGATGCCGATCGTGAAGTGATTTTTCGGTTTAACCTTATCGAGTTCATCAAACACGGACTTGACCATCGCCGGGGTAAACTCTTTGGAAGACAGGCCATAACGTCCACCGATGATGATGGGTAATTGTTGGAAGCGTGTTTTATCGTTACCACGATCTTCAAGGCAGCATTGCGCCAGTGCGGTAACGACGTCTTTATAGAGTGGCTCACCATCGGCGCCGGGTTCTTTGGTGCGATCGAGCACGGCGATGGATTGAGTGGTTGAGGGTAAGGCATTAATTAACGCAGCCGCATCAAAGGGGCGAAACAGGCGTACCTTTATCAATCCGGTTTTTTCACCCTGTGTATTTAGAAAACCAACTGTTTCTTGAACGGTTTCCGCGCCGGAGCCCATGATAACAATCACCTTTTCAGCGTCGTCGGCACCGATGTAATCAAAAAGATGATACGACCGCCCCGTGAGTTCGGCAAACTGATTCATGACCTTTTGGACAATGCCCGGCATTGCCTGGTAATAGGGATTGACGGTTTCGCGAGCCTGGAAGTACACATCCGGATTTTGTGATGTGCCTCTAATAACCGGATGTTGCGGTGACAGCGCGCGTTGCCGATGTGCCGTAATCGTTTGTTGATCTATCATTTGTCGGACGACATCAATATCGATGGACTGAATCTTGGCGACCTCGTGCGAAGTACGAAAGCCATCAAAAAAATGCACGATCGGGATGCGTGATTGCAGCGTTGCGGCCTGGGCAATCAGCGCCATATCCATTACTTCCTGTGGACAGCTGGATGCTAGAAAGGCAAAACCAGTGGTGCGTGCGGTCATCACATCACTATGATCGCCAAAAATCGACAAGGCCTGAGCCGCAATAGATCGGGCGGCGACATGAAATACGGTAGGTGACAGTTCGCCGGCGATTTTGAACATGTTAGGGATCATCAATAACAAACCCTGCGAGGCCGTGAAGGTTGTGGTTAACGCGCCCGATTGCAGGGCACCATGAATGGTCCCGGCGGCACCGGCTTCACTTTGCATTTCGATAATTCGCGGTACGCTGCCCCATAAGTTAACTCGGTTACGCGAGGACCATTCATCGGCCCACTCGCCCATCGGTGAAGCCGGGGTGATTGGGTAAATCGCAATAACTTCATTGGTTAGATGTGCGATCTCGGCCGCGGCCTGGTTGCCATCAATGGTCAGGGTTTTAGGCTGATGCCTGGCTGCATCCTGGGATTTACGACCGGATTTTTGCATTGCGCGCTCCATCCTCATATCTAATTATGTTCGCAGTGTTGTATTTCATCCTTAGCTAATTCTAGCGTTTATCAGGTTTTCGTAAATTGATATAAGACAGGTAGTCGATAAAAATTTTAGTTATTAAACCAGCATTTACGTCATAATTAATTTTTAAGTTAAGGTATTTTAATGGTAGATCAATATTCACAAACCATCATGATCCAGGGCACCACCTCGGATGCGGGCAAGAGTGCGCTGGTGGCGGGAATTTGCCGGGTATTGCAGCG
>CAMYMO010000385.1 GCA_947259425.1 uncultured Ectothiorhodospiraceae bacterium
AACCAGGAACTCATCGGCCAGGGTCTCGGTAATATCGCCGGCAGTTTCTTTCAGGCGTATCCTTCGTCCGGTTCTTTCTCTCGCTCTGCAGTAAACCTAAATGCCGGTGCGAAAACCGGTTTTTCTTCAGTGGTGACTGCAGGCCTGGTTTTAATCACTTTATTATTCTTAACTCCCCTGTTATATCACTTACCAAAAGCGACATTAGCTGCAGTTGTCATCATGGCGGTGTTTGGTTTAATTAATTTCAAATCCATCAAGCACATCTGGAGCACCAATAAACATGACGGGGTAGCTGCGATTGTTACCTTCGTCGCGACGATTGGCTCGGCGCCCAAACTTGATCACGGAATTATGATTGGCGCCGTACTTGCGATTATTTTATATCTCTATCGCACCATGCATCCACGTGTCGCCGTATTAGGACGTTACAAAGATGGCACCTTGCGCGATGTTGAGGTATATAAGGAATTACCTGTTGATGAAAATATTACCGCAGTTCGTTTCGATGGCTCACTGTATTTCGCGAATGTCTCCTACTTTGAAGAGGCCATGTTAAAAGCGGTAGCCGATCATCCTAATGTGAAATACCTGCTTGTGGTCGGTGATGCAATCAATCAAATCGACGCCTCAGGCGAGGAAGTTTTACACCACCTGGTCGAACGCCTGAACGAAAACCAGATCACGATTGTTTTTAGTGGATTAAAACGACAGATCCTTGATGTCATGCGTGCAACTAATCTTTATGACATCATCGGTGAACAAAATATATTCTCCAACGAAGACCACGCATTGGATTCAATTTATGAATGGTTAGGGATGGACGCCTCGGGTGCGGCGTGTCCTTTAAAACGGTATTAAAAAGTGCCAATAAGAATACTGCTCAAAACTTCGTGGGTGGCAGGCGCTTTATCATCATATACTGATTTACAACCCGTTTGATTCCTGGCTTTACGGTCTGGATTTTGTTTAGATAATATGCTTACTATTATATAAAATGTAAGATATTTAAGTAGCTTATTAGATTATGATCCCTGCATTACTGACAAGTTGCTTTCCTGAAGACTACAATTATTAAAGACGTCAGCCCATTACCAGCCCTAAGCAAGGAGATAGCGAGATGACCCAGTTGCGCTTAACAACAATAAAATTATTCACCTTTATTTCCTTTTTCTCACTTGCTTCGTGCATGACCCAATTAGCACCGAACTATGACCGCGCCCTGTTTTCAGGCCTGACCGACACAAACGCCAAAATTATGGAATTATTTGCCTCGGTCGCTTCCGGCACAGAGAGCAGTACGTTTGATGATCGAGAAGAAATTTATAACGCCTTAATTGGCCGTATTGATGCATTGGCCATTCAATCTAGAGCACGACCTGTACCCGAAAACAAGGTCACTGAAAAAGTGAATAAATACCTTGAATCACGCGGGATTGGAGCGTTAACCGGTGGCGAAGCACCAAGTGCCGCGGCTTTGGATGTGGTATCGAAAAATTTAGTTCGAATGAAGGATCAAGATAAAAAGCACGGCCTGACCCCCAATGTGGTTGCACCCTTTAAAAACGCAATTGTTATCTCGATGGATCAAGCGATAACTTACGAATCCTTCCTGGATCGATAAAGATAACTATATAAGGAGTAAATAAAGATGGCCATTGACACTGCTGCGCTCGTCAACGATATAAAAACGGCTGCCTCCAACGTAATCAATCAGGACGTTGCTGTCTTACGAGGTTTCTCTGAGCGACAAGTTGAGGCGCTCGCCAAACAAGCAGATCTTATTGCCGAAGGTGTCCTGTCTGGTGATATTGATGAAGGACTAAGAGACTTCTTTCTCGACTCATTAGAAGACATGGCCTTAAACTTCGCCAAAACCCTGCGTGGTCTGCTGATGGTCACTATTGAAAAGGTCTGGAATGCCGTGGTAGGGGTACTCTGGAAATCCATTGAATCAGCTACCGGAATTGGCTTGACGCCTCCTTCAGCCGATTAACATTACCGAACTGCATACCCCGCGTCTGCTTTTACGTAGTTGGCGTAAACCGGACTGGCCCGCTTTTGCAGCTATCAACGCCGATCCTGCGGTAATGGAATTTTATCCTGCGACCTTAAGTAGCGACGAAAGTAATGAATTGGCTGATAAAATCTCAGCTAAAATTCATGCAAATGGTTGGGGTTTCTGGGCCGTTGAATTAAAAATCTCTTCACAGTTTATTGGTTTTGTTGGGCTCAATAATCCAACTTACCAGCTCCCTGTTACCTCTTGCACCGAAATTGGTTGGCGCCTGGCCAAACCCTATTGGGGAATGGGTTATGCCACAGAAGCCGGACAAGCCGCACTGGATTTTGGTTTTAGCCAGTTAAATCTTTCGACCATACACGCTTTTGCATCTGCCGCAAATATACGCTCAATCAGAGTCATGCATCGACTAGGCATGACTAATACCGAACAAAATTTTGAACACCCCCTTATTCCCGAGCATCATCCCTTGCGAGAGCATGTCCTTTATAAAATCAATAACCCTGGCGCCTGAATAGTGAACCCAACCACCCGTTCACTAAATTGTCAGCAGTGACGAACTATTTTAAATCATTTATGCTTGTTCACTGCTGTCCCGTTAACCCCTCTCACTTAGGGAGACGGCTACATGGATGTAGCCGATAGGGCGACGCAGGAAGCCAAAGCCGAGGGTTGGGGTGAGGGGATTATGATAAATAACATATTGTTTTATATACCCGTAAAAAACCAGGTAAGCAAAGCCAGAACAAACATGCCCGAACCATTAAAAAATCTTTATACCCCTAGCTTGATCGATAACTTGTCCCGTTCGATTAAACAACGCTATCCCGCATTCAATTCACGAAAATTTAAACAATTCGTTTTTGACCAGGACTGGGAGCAACGCGAACTTAAACAACGACTACGACATATTACTGAAGGGCTATATCATCACCTGCCAACGTCTTATCCAAAGGCGCTTAGCATATTAAAGCCTACCGCAATTAACTTATGCGGTTTTGAATATATGTTTTTCCCGGATTATGTCGAATTATATGGATTAGAACATTTTGATAAATCGATTGGCGCCCTGGAACATTTTACAAAATATTCCACATCTGAAATGGCGGTGCGCCCATTTATTATTAAATTTCCCAAAAAGATGATGGCACAAATGCTTCGCTGGTCACGCTCTGATAATCACCATGTAAGACGACTGGCCAGCGAAGGCTGCCGACCCCGCCTTCCCTGGGCGATGGCGCTTCCTGAATTTAAAAAAGATCCATCACCGATATTAAAAATTCTTGAACAACTCAAACAAGACGAAAGTGAATACGTACGTCGCAGTGTGGCAAATAATTTAAATGATATTTCAAAAGATCACCCTAAGTTAGTTTTAAAGCTCGCGAAACAATGGCTTGGTGTTCATTCAGACACCGATTGGTTAGTGAAACATGCCTGTCGTACGTTGTTAAAACAAGGTGAAGCAAAAGCCATGTCGCTGTTTGGCTTTAAAAAAGCCACGCATATCACAGTCAAAAAGTTTAATCTCGACAAATCGATAAAACGCGGTCAATCACTACACTTTTCTTTTTCCCTTAACAGCCCAACGAAACATCTCGCTAAACTTCGTATTGAATACCGCCTGGGTTTTTTACGCGCAAATGGTCAGCTTTCCGAAAAGGTATTTAAAATATCAGAAGCAGACTATCAGGATAAACAGCGCCACATTGTAAAATCCCATTCTTTTAAACCGATTAGCACACGACGCTACTATCCAGGTAAACACAGTCTCGCCATCGTTCTAAATGGCGATGAAGTATGCAAACGTTATTTTTATTTAACCTAGTTACCGTCGATATTTATTTAAAATCCACGACAGATAAGCAGTTCACAGTGCCCGCTATCCTAGCTATACTCGTGGGTTATAAATAAAGGGGCATGTCGGCGCGGGCCTATCTCAAGCCTGTCCACGACGATTGTTGACGTTTATCACCATTCTTTTTAGGGCTTGCCTGGGTGGGATAACGAAGCAACGGAGACAGACCTGCCTATACGGTGGTCAATATCGGCAGTTTGTTACAGATCGTATTTGGCAGCTAAGTACAACGGCAGGTTTAAAGTTTAATTAACAGATTAATGTGCGGGTAAATTATTAAAAATGGACTTTCAATTTAAACTTGATTTTAAGGTTCGCGACTATGAATGTGATATTCAAGGTGTGGTCAACAACAGTGTTTATCAAAATTATCTTGAACATACGCGTCACGAGTTTTTATTGAGCACCGGTATTGATTTTGCTGAACTGGCGAGTCAACAAATTAACCTGGTTGTGGTTCGTGCCGAACTGGATTACAAAACACCGTTGGTCAGTGGCGATGTATTCTGGGTAGGTTTGAATCTGGAACGATCATCTAAAGTCCGTTTTGATTTCATACAGGATATTTACCGGTCTAATGATGATAAGTTAGCCTTAAAAGCGAAAATAACCGGCACAGCAGTGAATGAACGTGGACGCCCTTTTGTACCCGATATTATCGAACAACTGTTTAACCACAATAACTAAGCCGATACTATATAATTACTTTTATCCTAATCACAAAGCGGATTTTAACCAAATCGTTTTAACTAAATTAAGGAGCCTTGCTATGGACTCAAACAAAAAACCAGGTTGGGTCACTGCTGTCGCCATTATCGGCATTGTGTTAAGTGGTTTTGGGGTTATGGGTGGCATCCAGGAATCACTCACACCCATAATGCTTGAGGCACAACGTGCCGAATATGAGGCGATAATAGAAGAATTTAATAATATTACCGTCGATGACGGGCAATTTGTTAGTGAAGAAGATCAACAAATTATCGATATGCTCCAGTCGTTCACAAAATTTTTCGAAAAGATTCTTAACATGCCTGAGTGGTATTTAAATTGGCTGGTTATCTCAGGCATTATCTCAATGCTGGTTCACGGTTTTTATTTATTTGCCGCCATCTGGCTGATGCAACTCAAACCCTACGCACCACGGTATCTTGCCGTCGCATTACCGTTGAGCATTGCCTTTGCGATCACTCGCACCACCATTGCCGTACAGGCACTTGATAGTATGGCTTTGCTGATGATGGGGGGCACGCTTATCGCGATGGTGGTTGAAATAGTTCTGTTAATCGTTTTATTAGTAAAAGATAAATCGGCCTTTAAACAATTCGAGGCTTGAACGGATCAATCATTATGAGCCAACCCGACCATAAAACAGTGGATGAGGTCGTCTATGTTGGCTTCTGGTTACGTTTTGCTGCAGCCATCATCGACACCTTTGCGGTCACCGCGATTATATTACCGATATTACTTCTAATTTATGGAAAAGGCCTGTTTGTCATCGAGTTTGACCCCGATCTCATACAGATGATACAAAACATGGTGCCTGAATTTGGCGAGTTTGTTATAAAGTACATTCTGCCTGCCATCGCAATCATCCTGTTTTGGATGTTTAAATCCGCAACACCTGGCAAAATGGCGATTAATGCTCAGATTGTTGATGCAAAGACATTCGGCAAACCGACTACGCGACAATTAATCATTCGTTACCTTGGTTACTATGTCTCCTCATTTCCGCTGATGCTTGGACTCTTATGGGTCGCCTTTGATAAGCGCAAACAAGGTTGGCATGACAAGCTCGCGGGCACGGTGGTCATTGAGAAGCGAACCTAATTTAACTATTTCACGCGTTTCGCTGTTTATTACTGGCTAAACCGCCTTGAATTCTCTAGACTATTCAAACGCTTAGAACAAACTAGTCAATTTACATGTCGGCACTGACTCAATTTTTTCGTTTCCTCTACATCGGCTGGGTGCTGGTACGCTATCGCCTGGATATCCTGCTATTAGCGAGCCCGTTGTTCAAACCCATCAGCTGGGTGCAACACGCTTTGCCGTGGAACTGGATTCCACGCAAACCAGCCAGCCGTGGTACACGTATCCGTATGGCCCTGGAAGAACTCGGGCCCATTTTTGTTAAGTTTGGCCAGATCATCTCAACTCGACGCGATTTAATTCCGGACGATATCGCCAACGAACTGACAAAGTTACAAGATCAGGTACCGCCTTTTCCTGACTCTGTTTCTCGCAAACTGATCGAATCGGCTTATGGTGAATCCATCGAAAAATTGTTTGCCAGTTTTGAGGCCACCCCGTTTGCTTCCGCTTCAATCGCCCAGGTACACGGTGCTGTACTGCACAGTGGTGAAGAGGTCATCGTAAAAGTAGTTCGCCCCAATCTACTGCCCACCATTCAGCGCGACATTAACCTACTTTATACCATCGCCACTGGTATTGAACGCCATTGGAGCGCCGGCAAACAATTACGTGCCGTAGAAGTCGTCGCTGAATTTGAAAAAACTATTATCGACGAACTTGATTTAATGCGTGAAGCCGCGAATGCATCACAACTGAGACGCAATTTTTCCGGCTCGAATCTAATCTATGTCCCCGAGATCCATTGGAAGTTTTCACGCAAGTCCGTGCTGGTGATGGAGCGCATCAGTGGCACACCGATTAGTGATATTGAAACGCTTAAAAAACATAACATCAATCTACAACAACTTGCCGAACATGGTGTAGAAATATTTTTTACCCAGGTCTTTCGCGATAGTTTTTTCCATGCCGATATGCATCCAGGTAATATCTTTGTTTCTGATGTAGGTCGATATATTGCAGTTGATTTTGGCATCATGGGCAGCCTCAATGAATCAGATCAGCGTTATCTGGCTGAAAACTTTCTGGCCTTTTTTAATCGTGACTATCGTCGTGTGGCTCAATTGCATATCGATTCTGGCTGGGTCGATAAAGACACACGTGTCGATGAGTTTGAGGCTGCGATTCGTACCGTCCTTGAACCCATCTTTGACAAACCGATAAAAGACATCTCATTCGGGCAATTGTTATTACGTTTATTCCAGGTTGCGCGCCGCTTTAATATGGAAGTACAACCTCAATTAGTCTTGCTACAAAAAACACTTTTAAACATTGAAGGCCTCGGACGGCAACTTTATCCTGAGCTGGATTTATGGAAAACGGCAAAACCGTTTTTAGAAAGATGGATGTCCGAGCAAATTGGCCCCCGTTCTTTTCTAAAACATTTAAAAGAAAATGCGCCCATGTGGGCCGAACGCCTGCCTAAGTTACCCAACCTTATTTTTGATGTGATCGATCAAGCTAAGTCGGGTAATCTAAAGGTCACCCTAAGCGAAGAGTCACTCAAAACCATTCAACAACAATTAAAACGGAGTAGTCGACGTAACTATGCGGCAATACTGGGTACAGGATTATTTTTATCTGCGTCAATAATTTTTGCGTTAGACGGTTATGCTAAAACCATGCTCTGGAATGTCCCTTATATTTCCTGGATGCTTGGCAGTGTTGGTATTGCCATTTTATTAGCGGCCTGGCCTCGCGATCCTAAATAATACTAATCTAGGTTTCATTTAGAAAATAAATTTCGCTTAAGTTTGTATGTACTTGTGATAAACATGCATGCTACCTGCTAATACCGCCAAACTGATCAGCCAAAAAATAATGTAAAGGAACATAGATTGACGTACCTTTTGTTTTTCTAACCAGGTTCGTGGTCTCACACCTTTTGCCAACAACACCAATTTTGCCGCCAGATTAACACTAACCAGATTAACAGCGAGCAACAGTGCCGCGCCGAAGGCGTTTTGATAATGTCCGTGCGCAAGCATCAAACCTGCCGTTGCCGCCGGCGGCAATAAGGCGACGGCCACCATCACGCCCACCAGGGTGCTTGAAATACCCGTGGTCATTGATAGAACACCTGCAGCCCCGGAAACCAAAGCCAACACCATAGCTGGAATGGTTACATCGGTCCGCATCAATATCTCATGACTGCTCACATCTTCAGCCCACATTAAGCCCATCAAATAAGATAACGTCATCGCCAATGATAGTCCGATAAAATTTGTTTTAAGCGACTTTGCGATGAGAACTTTATCACCCAGTGAGGCACCAAATGCAAAGGCGATATTAGGCCCTAACAGGGGTGCAATCACCATCGCGCCGATCACCACCGCCACATTGTTTTCAATCAATCCAATGGCCGCGACAATGGTTGAAAACACAACCAGCAAAATATAATTAGAATCCAGTCTCGCGCCTGCCTCGACCTCATGATAAAGTTCTTCGCGCGTGCGACTGCCACTGAATTTTTTCTCATTTTTCACTTCTTCTGTACGCGGCAGCACAGCTTCAATTGGATAGATGACAACTCTCCAACCTTCCACCGCAGTGAGTGCCTGCTGAACTGCATCGATGACAGACTGTTGTTTTTCAGGACGAACCAGCAATCGTATACTGCAACGTTCTTCTTCCTCGCTTTTCGCGACCCAGCAGTCCATGATTTCATAATGCTCTGCAATGCCGCGGATGGT
>CAMYMO010000386.1 GCA_947259425.1 uncultured Ectothiorhodospiraceae bacterium
GCTTTGGCACCACCCAGGGTTTCTTTTCCAGGGTAAGTTTATTTTCATTAAGCGGAAGCTTATAAAAATTCGGGCCAAACTGGCTTGCAAATCCTTCGAGTTTATCGAGAGCATCTGCCTGTTCAAAAATATCGGTATAAAGTTCTATTGCGACCGGCGCATTATAAATACCGGCGCAACCGCAACTGGTTTCCTTGGCTGAAATTGGATGTGGTGCACTGTCGGTACCTAAGAAAAATTTAGGATTACCGGAGGTGGCAGCATTGACCAGGGCAAGACGGTGCTGTTCGTGTTTTAAAATCGGTAAGCAATAATAGTGTGGTCGAATTCCACCCTTAAACATGGCATTGCGATTATAAAGTAGATGGTGCGGGGTAATGGTTGCGGCGAGATTATCGGATTGAGCCAAAATAAATTCCACGGCATGTTTGGTGGTGATATGTTCAAGCACGATCCTTAAATCCGGAAAGTCTCGAATAATAGGCGTTAGTACCTGCTCAATAAATATTTTTTCGCGTTCGAAGACATCACTGTCTGGATCCGTCACCTCCCCATGTATCAGCAAGGGCATGGCATGATCACTGAGGGCTTGCAGAGCTTTATAGGTCTTCCGAATATCGGTTACCCCGGAGTCCGAGTTTGTGGTTGCGCCAGCAGGATAATATTTTACCGCATGCACAAACCCCGATTCCTTGGCTTGTTTAATTTCAGCGGGATCAGTTTGATCGGTTAAGTATAAGGTCATCAGTGGAGTGAAATTAACCTCGGCAGGAATCGCTTGCAGTATGCGTTGACGATAAGCTTCTGCCTGTTGGGTGGTGGTCACCGGCGGTTTTAAATTCGGCATGATAATCGCGCGTGAAAAGCAGCGAGTCGTTTCAGACAGAATATCAGACAGAGCGTCACCATCACGAACATGAAGGTGCCAGTCATCGGGTTGTGTGATCGTTAGAGAAACCATATCAACTTGGTGTTTGCTACAAAAATAATATAAAAAAATACGCTAATCGAAAGTATAAAACTAATCATTATACCTGTTTGCGTCTTACAAAAGCGCAGGGTGAATAATCCCAGGAGAATATACAACAGCAGGGCAATGATTTTAACGGTAACCCAGTTAAATAAAGCTGGATACTGTTGGGTGATGAAGACAAGATAAATCGCACTGGCCAACAATACAGTATCAATTATGTGTGGGGTAATCTTTAGCCACTTGTTAGCTAATTTCTCGGGCCTGGTAAGCTTAAGAATACCGCGATAGATAAAGCCGCTAATGGAAAGAAATGCACAAAGAACATGTATGGATTTTATTATCGACATAGCAGATGATTATACATGAAATTGATATCATATTTATAGCTGTATCGGGTCGCGTAATTGATTTAAGGCCGTTTCGTAGGCGGGCAAATGAATTTCCAGGCCAAAGTGTTTTGCCGATGCAAAAATATCAACGAGTTCAGTCCGGGTAATTTCCGTCATATTATCCTGGGCAATCTGGGAAAGTATCCGAACCCGCTCTGCACACATGATGAAAAAAGGAAGTGGTTCATTATTGATTAACACGATGAGATTATCAGCAATGGTAATCGCGGTATCCCACAATTGATGACGAATTGCAGCCTCAATGGATAAAAAATAACATTCAAGTGACTCGGGGCCAGATAAACGGGATAAGGTTTTATTTGAGTTGGCCAGGTAAGCACGTGCATCATCCGCGTTTGTTTCCGTTAATGCCATAATCGGCGCGAGTACATAGGACGAGGTAATATTTGCAGGATCAATGTTATTTTGGATGTCTTTGATCAACTGTTGCTGTCGTGCCAGATTGTTTGTGTGGTAGGCTGCAAGCAGTTGGTAGCTCGCAATATGATTATCTTTATCGCTAATACCGATAAGCTTGCACAGGTCAGCGGCAAGTTCAGTATGTTGTTGGAGTCGAGCAAACTGGCCTTTGTAGAAATCCAGCAGGCATAAGACGCATAAAACCTCGAGTACATTTTGATGGTCTTCATTCGCTGAAGCGATATTCATCGCATGGTCCAGATCGACAGCCGCACCTTGAAAATCAGCTTTAAACAGTTTTACTTTTGCAAGTGCGATCAAAACCAGAATTTCAATATCTGCATGTTTGTTTTCTTGTGACAGTTGCAGAGCTAAACTGAAATCAGAAAAAGCTTTACTCAGTTTCAGTTGCCGATATTCGATTTCGCCAAGTGCCAGAGCGATTTTAGCCTGCCAGTAACTGGTTTTTGCTTGTTTGGCATGCTCGAAAGCAATTTTAATATATCGAACTGCAGTGTCAGTAAATTTTAAATTATTCATTGTTTTCGAAAGGTAATAATAGAGTTTCGCCTGTATCGCATGATCGGGATTTTTGGTCAGGACAGGTTCACAACGTTCTAACAGACTACGTGCAGCAGAATATTGTTGTCGTTCAATTAATCCTATCGCCATACCTAACCAGGCAAGTGTTTGTTCTTGTTGATTGGCGGCAAAGTTCTGCGCATAGTCATATGCCTGGACGGCGAGGGCAATGCGATCGGATTCCAGTAGCAGATCACCTTTATGTATCGCAGCAAAGTATTTTTCATGATTGTCATCTGCACTGGCTAACGCTTTATCATAAAAGTGAACCGCAAGTTCGGGTTTAAATTCATCGCTGGCAGATAATGCGGCACAAAGATAGGCCTTGGCTGCATTTTTACTGCCAGCTGCGTCAAGGTGATAAGCATGCATATGGGGATTCGCAAATAAATAATATGAGGCAGCTTTGAAATGAAGTTCAGATCGTCGTTTATCTTCCAGTAACGAATATAAGATCTGCTGAGTTTTTTGATGTGAAAACTCCAACATAGTACCTGATTTCTTAACATAGCCTTGTTGTATCAATTGATCAGGTAAATAATGCGGGTTATCCAGCAGGCTAGACAAAACTTCCGAGCTAAATCGCAAGCCTAAGATCGTGGCAATATCTAATGCTTGGCGATCTTCAATATTCAAGGTCAATTTTAACTGCTTGAGTATCATCGCCAGGCTCTCAGGTAATTCATCTTGCCTTAACTGTGGAAATTTCTGTAACCAGCTTAGGTAAAGTAAATCGATACATTTGGGTTGCTGTATCGTAGGGAAAAGAAGCTGTGTTTGTGTTTCGCTTAGCGCAGTCATTTTTATTGATGAGACTGAAATATCTTTAGTTTCAACTAATGTCTTATCCTGTTGCTGATTGCTAACGTAAACAGCTGTGATTGGGAAGTCACGGGTTAATTTTATTAAAGCGCTAATGATTTGTAACATCCCAGCGGTTATATGCTGAGAGTCCTCAAAAATAAGTAGTAACGGTGATGTCCTGGCAATATTGGAAATTATTTCAACAACAACGGTTTTTGTAAGCAACTCACGAGTTGTGGAGTTAAGTGCGGAATATTGACTTAATGATCGCCTGGGGATCTGAAATCCAAAAATTGAATAAAGTGCGGCCAAATACACTTCATACTTTGGATGGTTATTAAAAAATTTATTTGTTATAAAGATGGGGATCTCATCATTATCAGCAGATATCGGTATGTTAATGACGTTCAAAAGCAGATCTTTGATTCCATTTTCATGGCTTTTATTGATGTCAAAAAAACGTGTGCTCGCGATGGTCATACCCAGTTGTCGAGCGAATTTTGAGGCTTTGTTTAAAAAATAATGCTTTCCTATTCCGTCATCACCACTTAAAAATATAGATTGTCCTTGTTTTGTCGTTAACGTATGTTCCAGGCTAGAGCAAATCATGTTCATTTCATTTTCGCGCCCAATACATTCGGGACGGGGGTATGTAGATTTTTCTATTTCATTCTGCGCAGTGGAATCTGCCTGAATCACATCCTCAGCGGCTGTTGAAATGTGTTTTTGGATCCGGGCATATAATAATTTTGTTTGCGGTTCTGGTTCAGTATCGAGTAATTGTTTTAGTTTTCGGCAGCAGTCCGTGTATTGTTCGATAGCGGCATCAAAATCGCCTAGTTTTGCATAAAGATTCATTAAATTGCGATGCGCCGATTCACGAACCGGATCGATCTGTATCAGACGTTGAGAAAATTCGATTGCACCTTTGGGATTACCTTCAAGTAATTGATGTTCGGAGAGGGATTCAATGATAGCGATGGACTGTTGATGTACAGATTGGTTTATCGCTTCGCACCAGGCGCTAAAGGGTTCAGATAGAATACAAAAGCCTTCCAGGAAATGTCCACGATAATAACAATAGGCTTCGTCGTGAGCACGAGGATCAGGCAGATTGGCAAGTTGCCGAAAGCTTATCAGGTCTACATTTAGATTGGCTTCGTTAGCCTGAAGGTTATTCTGGGAAACACGAATGACGTTATCGAAATCAGGGATGTGTTTACGAAGATCGGCGATGGCCTGGCGCAGACTTTGTCGTGCTCGCACATTGGTGGAGTTGGGCCAGAAAAATTCGGCAAGTTGATCGCGGCTGAAACCGATATGCGGCTGTACGCCAAGGTAGACCAATAAGGCCTTAGCCTTTTTTACCGAGAGCTGGATAGATTGGTTTGTGGAATCGAAGATATCGAGTCCACCCAATAGGCGTAGTCGAATCCTGGCCATTTCCTTGTCCATTCCTCCCTAGTCATTAGTCATTACAATTTTTGTTATTTTGATTCAATATTACGCAAATCAAAATTGCTGCGCATTTATTTGCGGAGGTTGTGTGAACTGGTCGACATAATTAAAACAGGGAGGTTACCAATCTGATTCTTTAAAGACCGTCGCGAATACTAATTTAGTTTGATCCTGTTCATCTGGTGCAACGCCTACGTAGTAATAGAATTTATTACCACAGGCCAGGATTTTCCATTGTTCGTGGATAGGGCCAGTTAAAATGGGAATGGCCTCACTGGTATCGATTGGGGAAAAATGCATAATTTTGGTTTCGATGACCGATGGAATCGAGCAATGGTGGGCGCGTTGAGAGTATTCAAGCAGTGATTGTTGAAATTGCTTCATGAACAGTGGTGCCGCATTGGCGATACTGTCACCGGGTATCTGTTCAACTTGTTTCGTGGTGTTAAATTCCGGGTCAGCACTGATTGCGCTGTTACTCAGAATCACGATGAGTGTTGCGATGACCAGCCTGATTCGCTGGCGAAATATACCAAACATATTTTCTCCCCCGAGAAGTAATTCAGTCTTTATTTATAAGGAATTGTGCTGGGATTTTGACCAATATGCAAATGGTTTATCTAAGTCTTTGAAATATAATAAGTTGTAAATTTTGAATCTGCTTATTACCGTTAGTGGTTAATCACGATTCGGCTCATATTCTTCATACTGAGGAATATCATCATGAATTGAATCCCAGTTAGCCCTGGAGTCGACAAAAATGTGTGCCTCAGGCCGCTCAGTTATATCGGAGTCAATTGTGCCAAGACGCACCCGGACTTGATCGGGGTGCTGAGTATTTTTACTCACGATTGGAGAGCCACAATGGCGACAAAAATATTTTGTCTGGGTCTCTGAGTTGGCATAACCCGTTAATTGATCTGCGCCACTGACAATTTTAAACTGATTGGCAGCGACGTTGCCATTGGTGGCAAAAGCAGAGCCCTGCGCTTTTCGACATTGTGAACAATGACAATAAATAATATCCCGGATTGGTCCGTGAATTTCAAATTGAACGGCCTTACATAAACAACTTCCGCGATACATCATATCCTCTGCTTATCTATTTCATCATGTTGGCAATTTTTTATCATAATTAATTAAATAATCAAATTCTTCTAAAAGTTTCAACAGCGGCAACGCTGCTTCAACAATACTATGATAATTGTATTGGCGCATGGCCATTACCCCAACCTGGCTGTTCTCCGGGTATTGTCCCGTTTCAGCTGCATTACGTGCATTAGGTAAAAACACGCATTGTAACCACAATTCAAAGTTGGGTGCGTCCAGGAAGCTGCTGGCGGTAAAGGCGGGCGGGGTTTTATCCCAATAATTTATCCGCTTCATTTCGTTTTCAATGCAATCAAGCATTGCAATGACCGCTTTATCTTTTTCAGAACGTTGCCGTTGCATTCCTGGCCCGCCTACCTTATCGAATTAGTAATTATTTAGTCATGTTAATTATTTATGAAAACGATATTTTTCACCAAGTTGGATGTTGATGTTTTTCTCAGACTTTGATTTTTTAGCGAAGGCATAAAGTTTGTCTAATGCTTCGGAAATAAACTGCATTTTTTCTAAAAATTGTCCTTTCTCTGGAAACTTAATAACAACGAAATTATAGATGCAAGCCTGGAATTCATTATCATTGATCTCTAAAAATTCCATTGTTGCTTGAAGTTCTTCGAAGCTAACATCAAATGCAAGCAAGTCAGCGCTGAAGGGGCTTGTTGGTAATTGTGCCAGGATGCCCGGCACGGAATTCATGATTTCTTTAACGCGGGCAGATGCCTTGCTAAGTTCTTTAGCTTTCGAAGAAATTAAAATGGGTACGGCCAACCAGGTCGTATCTGCACAAAGGGGTTCTTTACAATAATATGGGATATCGATAACGGCTTTCGATAACATAGTCTATTCCTTCAATGATCAGTTGTTTCAACTTGTAATAACGGATTAAGTCTGGAAACGGGTTCGATTACATTAGCGAGGGTAGTAATGAATAAATAAGACCGGCTAACGCGCAGGCAGCCAATACGGGCATTATGCCGACTTTGTATTTGAACATTGCGATCAGGGCGGCGATACCGATAATTGCTGAAACCCATTCAAATCGAGCGCTAAAAAAGGCTTTTATTCCAGTAATGGGTGATGACCAGTCAAATTCAATACCAATCCCCTCTGGCCATAATACATGATAAGCAAAAAAGAAGGCCAGGTTGAGTATCACACCAACCACGGCGGCAGTAATACCAGTTAAAGGTGCGGTGAAGTTAATATCATGACGCGTTTTTTCTACCGCCGGACCACCCACCAGGATAAAGAGAAAAGAGGGTAAAAAGGTGAACAGGGTTGCAATACCTGCTCCCATCGCACCAGCCAATGCTTGTGATTCCGGGCCGAATATTTTTGCCCCCCAGCCACCGACAAAACCGACAAAGGCGACCACCATAATAAGCGGTCCCGGCGTGGTTTCACCGAGCGCAAGCCCATCAATCATTTGTGTCCCGGTCAGCCACGAATAGTGTTCAACGCCGCCTTGATAAACATAAGGTAACACGGCGTACGCCCCACCAAATGTTAATAACGCAGCCTTGGTAAAGAACCAACCCATTTGGGTGAAGGTCCCTTCCCATCCATAAGTTGAAAATAATAATGCCATGACGAGCAGCCAGATTAACAGGCCAGCCAGGGTATAACTGATTAGACGGCTCCATTTAAATAAGGCGTGTGACGGAATCGGGGTATCATCATCGATGAGCGCTGGACCATAGCTATGCTTCGAACTGCCATGATGAGCTCCCGATTTAAAGCTTTGCGGATGATAACGAGCGCCGAGGTATCCAATTAACCCGGCCATTAATACAATGTAAGGGAATGGTACATCAAAGAAAAAAATGGCGGCAAAAGCCAATACGGCCATGGCACGTAGGACATTGTTTTGTAAAGCACGTGAGCCGATTCGGTACGCAGCAAATAAAACGATAGCGGTGACGGCCGGTTTAATTCCGTAAAGTACACCCTCAACGGCAGGTACGTTGCCAAATGATAAATAGATCCAGGTTAAGGCGATTAAAATAAATAACGAGGGTAAGACGAACAGGAATCCAGCCATAATCCCACCCCACACACCGTGCATGAGCCAACCGATGTAGGTTGCGAGTTGTTGCGCCTCGGGACCAGGTAACACCATGGTGTAATTTAATGCGTGTAAAAAACGATGCTCTGAAATCCAGCGACGTCGTTCAACCAGTTCCTGATGCATCATACTGATTTGACCCGCAGGGCCACCGAAACTGATAAAGCCTAATTTCAACCAATAGATAAAGGCTTCATGAAAAGAAACAGACTCCGGGCAATCGGTGAGGGCTTGTGGAGGAGATGACATCGTTTTGAAATCCTTATAATCCGGCAAGCGTTTAAACGATAGTTGTGCCAGAATTTTATTATTGGAAATTATTATTTTTTAAAAGTATACCAAACTTAACTCTAACTGATATTGAAGTTTACCAGTATGACTTTGAATTTTAATGACTAAAAACGGATTACTCGCATTTTGAGAACCTTAGCGACGAGCCAGTTGAATTCGTAATTGATAACATTAATGAAGTTCATTTCAAATCGTGTCGTTGGGCGGTTATTTTTTAACACTATGTTTATGCCATTATTCACTGAGTCTTAACTGCAAATGCAGCATGATTATACTATCAACTGGCATTCAGTTTGATGGCTGGATAGTTATTCATTGTGGGTAATAATAG
>CAMYMO010000387.1 GCA_947259425.1 uncultured Ectothiorhodospiraceae bacterium
TCATGCTTTCAATGATGGACTTGTTATCTTCGTGCAGCATTTTAGCGGTTTCGATTAGATCACGTTGTTTGTCGACCACGATGACAATTCCGCGTGCAAAATAGGTTTGCAACTCCTGCCAACTCAAAGTCCCGGTTTCTAGATTGAGTTTCTGTGCCAGATCAAGATCGGGTTGCTGGCTGGGTTCATGGTGGTTAGGGTCGTCATTTTTCATAATCTTGGTTTGATTTGCTAAGGAACAAGCGCTCCCTTACGAAATTGTTAGTATTATCGCATGCCGTAAATGCGTTAGGATAATTTTTTATAAATTAATTCGCTGATTACTGATGCCTCGAATATTAATTATTGAAGATGAACCAAAAGTTGCGGAATTTTTGCAGCTTGGATTACGTGAAGTGGAATTTGAGGTTCAGTGGGCGGCCAGTGGCGAAGATGGTTTGACCTGCTTATTAGAAAATCAACCCGATGCGGTCGTATTGGATCTAAATTTACCCGGTCGTGATGGTCTGGATATTCTGTCAACGTTGCGCAAGCATCATGAGCAGTTACCGGTCTTGATTTTATCGGCGCGTGATGCGGTTGACGATCGAGTAACAGGATTAGAGCTCGGTGCAGACGACTATATGATCAAGCCGTTCGCTTTTCCTGAGTTAGTCGCGCGTTTGAAAGTAATGTTGCGACGAGAGAATCAAGGCAATGTCTACGCATTCGAGCTTGCGGATTTATCGATTGATATCATTAGCCGCCAGGTCAAGCGCGGCAGCAAGAGTATTAATTTAACACCGCGAGAATTCGAAATTCTCGAATTACTTTTTCGTAACTTAAAGCGCCCAGTATCTCGAAAGACCATAGCCCGTGATGTCTGGAAGGTAGAAAGAGCGACCCCCTTGGATAATGTAATAGATGTGCATGTCATGCGATTACGAAAAAAAATTGATGAAGATTCTGAGCTTAAACTCATTCAGACAATAAGGGGACTGGGTTTTATGTTAAGCGATGAAGAGCAGGAGTAGGTTATTAGCTTAACAACTCGTACAAAATTTGTTTTGCTGTCAATGCTCAGCATGTCATTGATCCTGGTTATTGTCTATGTAACAACAATTGGACTTTATTCGCGTTCGTTAATGCAGACTATTGACGAAAATCTCAAGTCCGATTTGCAGCGCGTAAAACAATATTTGAGTTTTAATCAGCGGGGTGATCTTGAATTATATGCACAGCCGGCCGCTTCACTTGTTACACAAAATCATAACCGTAAGCTGATGTATTTAATTCGTGATAATAAGTTGAATGCGATACGGCGTTCTGCATCAATGATTTTTATTGAACCGCCAACGATTAATCTGGACCTCGTTGAAAATGAACAAAATTATCATAACTTTATTTTTTCGGATAAAGAATACCGAATATATCAGCAAAGATACGCAGCTACAGAACATGCAGGGAAGGAAGATCTATACATCCAGTTAGTACAACCGCTTGAAGATTACCATCAGCAAGTAAATCAATTACTCAGTGCTATTTTATGGTTAATCCCAATACCATTAATATTAATTTCAGTGGGAAGTTGGCTGATCGCCGATCGAGCATTGCGACCACTGGCACGATTAAGCGACACTCTGACCAATATCGATTCACAACAACTCGATGTACGTGTCGAAGTCGAAAATGAAGATGATGAAGTGGGTAAAATTGCTTCGGCGACTAATACATTTTTAGATCGAATTGAAAGATCATTTAAATCATTAAAACGTTTTACCTCTGATGCTTCTCATGAATTGCGTACGCCATTAACAACGATCCGTACCCAGGCCGAAGTGCTGTTAAGTCGCGAGCGAAGTCCGGCAGAATATAAGCAGGTTTTAGGTAGCGTACTTGAAGAAGTCGATCGATTAGAGTATTTATCTGAAGCCCTATTGCAATTGACCCGTGGTGATGCTGGCATCATTAAATTAAATCGTAGCAGACAAGATATTTCAGAAATTTTGTATAACTGGATAGATAATTTACAGGCCCTGGCCGAAGAAAAACAAATTAGCTTCAATCTTGAAATAAGTAAGCAAATAAAAATAGAGGTCGATATTGCTATCTTTGAGAGAATTTATATAAATATCATTCAGAATGCGATTGCTTATACGCCTCGAGGCGGAGAAATTACCATCAGGCTCAGCCAGGAGCCAACGCAGATTGTTTTTCAAGTAGCTGATTCCGGGCCAGGTGTGGCGGATGAAGATAAGCGGGCCATTTTCCAACGCTTTACCCGTTTAGATTCAACACGGCAACAGGCGAGCGGGGCGGGGCTTGGCCTGGCGATTACGCAATGGGCGGTTGAACTGCATAAGGGTTCGATAACGGTTATTGATAATAAACCTGTCGGCGCAGTATTTATCGTTTCAATTCCAACCTAACAAATTCTTCAGAATCTCTTTAGTTGAAGTTCGTAGGCCAACAACCCAAACTTAATCTATAGTCAATGATGTGAGAGTATAGTAATGCAGATTAGCCGTCGCGAGTTTCTTCAAACCTTAGCCGCCGCCGCCGCATCCGGTTATAGCCTTAATCTGGCAGCAAATTCACCAAGCCGATTTAAACCTGTTTCAACTGATATGTATGAGTTACCGCCGTATGGTGATGTATCAATAATGCATATTACCGATGTTCATGCGCAATTAATGCCCATCTACTTTCGTGAACCGAGTAATAATATTGGTGTCGGCGATGCCAATGGCAAGCCGCCGCATATAGTGGGCAATGATTTTCTAAGCTACTTTGGAGTAGAGAAAAATACGGCAGCCGCCCATGCGTTTACTCACTTAAATTTTAGCGAGGCTGCACGACACTATGGAAAATTAGGAGGATATGCACATTTAGCATCTTTGGTTAAAAAGATCCGGGCCCAACGACCTGCTTCATTATTGTTGGATGGTGGTGATAACTGGCAAGGATCGGCGACGGCACTTTGGACGCGTGCCCAGGATATGGTTGATGCGAGCAAATTACTCGGTGTCGATATCATGACCGGGCACTGGGAGTTCACCTATGGTGCAGAGCGGGTAAAGGAGATTGTTAATAATGATTTTAAAAACAAGCTCGAATTTATTGCACATAATGTCGTAGACACAGATTTTGAAGATCCTGTTTTTAAGCCGTATACGATTCGTGAATTGAATGGGGTGCAGGTGGCAATTATCGGTCAGGCCTTTCCTTATACTCCGATCGCCAATCCACGCTATATGGTTCCAAAATGGAGTTTTGGTATTCGAGATGAACAATGCCAGAAAATTGTCGATAAAGTTCGTTCATTAGGTGCAAGCGTTGTAATTATACTTTCTCACAATGGCATGGATGTCGACATAAAGATGGCATCGATGTTAAGCGGTGTTGATGCCATTATGGGTGGGCATACTCACGATGCGATTCCCCGACCCATCGAAGTAAAAAACAAATCGGGTAAGACGTTAGTCGTAAACTCGGGTTGTGCCGGTAAATTTATTTCGGTTTTAGATTTTAAAGTGACTAACAAAAGAGTGACAGGTTATCAGTATAAGTTGCTTCCAGTATTTTCGAATCTAATTGAACCGGATCGAGAAATGAGTGAATACATCACCCAGCTTCGATTGCCCTATTTGAATAAACTAAATGAAAAGCTAGCTATCAGTAATGACTTGCTTTATCGTCGCGGCACCTTCAATGGTAGTTTTGATCAGTTAATTTTGGATGCCATGTTAGCAACTCAGGATGCACAAATTGCCTTTTCGCCGGGATTCCGTTGGGGTATGAGTGTGTTACCAGGGCAAGAAATTACTTTTGAAGACGTGATGACGCAAACGGCGATTACCTATCCAATTACGACAGTAACCTCAATGACCGGTAACCGGATTAAAGAAGTACTGGAGGATGTAGCAGATAATATTTTTAATCCTGATCCTTATAAGCAGCAAGGAGGCGATATGGTCAGAGTTGGTGGCATGCAATACGCTATTCAACCAAATTCGACTGTGGGTAATCGAATTCACAATATGACCCTTGATGGACAACCACTACTAGCAAATAAAAAATATAAGGTGGCGGGTTGGGCCAGTGTTTCACAGCCGCTGGAAGGTATTCCTATCTGGGATACGGTGGCTAATTATCTGCGAGATAAAAAGATCGTGGCAATATCCGATCTTAATCAACCTAAGATAATAAATTAAATAGACTGATTAGATTTGGAGTAATAACAAATGAAAAAGATAATTTTATTTTTAGTATTGCTTGGCGCAAACCAACTGGTGTTAGCTGAAAAATTAAATATCTTGCCTAAACCACAAAAGGTTTCAGAGCATGTCTATGCCTGGATAGGCCCACATGGTGGACCGAACATAAAAAATAAAGGTTTCCGAATGAATATGGCCTTTGTGGTTGGCAGCAAATCGATCGCAGTCCTCGAATCCGGATTTTATCCCGCGATGGCAAAAGAGATGATAACCCAGATCAAGGCGATTAGTCCCTTACCGATTAAGTACGTCATCAATTCTAACTCTCAACCAGACCGGTTCCTGGGCAATGACGCTTTTCGAAAGATAGGTGCTGAAGTTATTAGCTCTGAAAAGGAAGCCGAGCGCATGCAGGAAAATGCCAATAACTATGCAATGATGCTTGAAATGACAATGAAATTTAAACAGCAGGATATTAAATTGCCAAACAAGCCAGGCCGGTTATTAACAAAAAATACCAGGCTTGATTTAGGCGGCGGAGTGGAATTAGATGTCCATATTTATAAGGCAGCGCATACCCCGCAACCACTCATTGTGCATGTGATCAGCGATAATGTTGTCTATGCAGGTGATATTTTATATTCGGGACGCATGCTGGCTGCGATTGAGGGAGGAAATATAAAGGAGTGGATTCAATCTTATCAATATTTAAAGCGATTTTCAGCAGCTATCTTTATCCCAGGGCATGGCAAGCCGGCGCCGTTGTCTGCCTTTAAAAAATCGACTTATCAATATCTGCTGTTACTTGATTCGCATATGACCAAAATGGTTGCAGAGGAAAAAACCATGCAAGATGCGATTCGGCGATTAGATCAATCCGACTTTTCATATTTAGAAAATTACCAGGCTCTGGCCGGGCGGAATGCGCATCGTGCCTATATCGAGGCCGAGCTCGCCGCATTTGATTAAAAATTGGTTTTATCTGTAAAAATAGAACCTTAGCAGCGAACACGGGCAGTTAAAAAGACCTAAAAAAAGTGTAAAACTCTGCGCCTGGGTGCCGATAATTGATAGTGACGCTCAACAACATACAGTATAAATTATGCAAGCACTTGAAAAAACACATCGTTTTCGCCGGACTTTGGATAGCCTGATTCGATTTACCTCCTCAGTCGGAGAAGATACGGTTTTTAATGGATCTTTCAATGGTGGAGAAAATATCGTGGTCCGTGGTTTGGTACAAGGCGAAAGCGATATACAGGGAATTGTCGTCGTGACTGATACAGGACGTTGGCATGGCAAGTTAACCGCCGATGTTGTGATTGTCGCGGGTAAGGTTGAAGGCGATATTATTGCGCGCGAAAAGATCGAGGTTCACAGTATGGCCACGATTTTAGGGAATTTACACAGCCCGATTATCGCGATTGAAACTGGTGCGATACATGATGGACGTATCGATATGACCAGTGTTGATCAACTTAAACATTTCGAAGAAAAACGAGAATCCAGCAAGATCTAATCTATTTACCAGGTTTTGTCTTGCCGCTCTTCTGATCCTCATGATAACTTGGTCTATATTTAATAGGCGTGTTATAGAATGAGTGAACATGGGCAACCAAGCTAATCAAAATGAAGTCCGAACTATTTCGCCAACCGAGGCAAAATCAATACTCGATAGTGAGCCAAAAAGTCTGTTAGTCGATGTACGTTCGCATATGGAGTTTCTATTTATCGGTCATCCGGTCGGGGCCGTTCATATACCCTGGATAGATGAGCCTGACTGGGATATAAACCCAAATTTTGTTCGCGAAATTCGCCAGTTATTACTTGGTGGCATGGCGCATGATGGTCATGGCGAACAGGTACCGGTGTTATTGATTTGTCGTAGCGGTAAACGTTCGAAAGAAGCCGGTGATCATCTCATTCAGCAAGGTTTTATCAACGTCTACAATATCGACCAGGGATTTGAGGGTGAATTAGATTCCGAGCATCATCGCAGTACTTCTGGTGGTTGGCGATATGAGGGACTGCCTTGGGAACAATGCTAGGTTTACGTGGTCATTAACCTATGCATACGAAAACACAAGAATATCTAAAGCAATCCATAATTATTGTCTGTCTTGCTGCATTGATGGTGGCCAATACCCGGGCTGAGACCTTCACCAGTGGTGACCGGCAAAATACCTTGATAGAGCTGTATACTTCTGAAGGGTGCAGCAGCTGTCCACCTGCTGAGAAATATTTAAATAGCCTGATGGATGCCCCGCAGTTATGGAAAACCTATATTCCTATCGCCTTGCACGTGGATTATTGGGACTATCTTGGCTGGAAAGATCGGTTTGCTTCCCCCATTCATACGCAGCGCCAGCGCCAATATGCACGGGTTAATTTACAAAACACTATTTATACTCCCGGATTTTTTGTTAACGGTGAGCCCTGGCGCCGCGGTTTTTTCGGATCTGATCCGGCCGTGTCAAAAGATCAACCGGGTAAGTTATCGATTACATTGAATAAAAATCAGATTAGTGCAGAGTTTATCCCCAGGCAGAGTGATGCACCTCAAGCATTAACCTTAACCGTAGCGATATTGGGCATGGGATTAAAGACCTCGATTAAAGCCGGTGAGAATTCAGGTCATGCTGCTTCGCATGAATTTGTTAATTTAAAATATACATCAAAAAATGCGACGGATAGAAAGTGGTCATTTGCGCTGCCAAGCTATGATCGAATGGAGGCGACCCAGCTGGCTTTAGTTGCCTGGATAAGCAAGTCGGGTGATCCACGGCCGATTCAATCGGTCGGGGGTTATATTAATCACTAAAAATTATTTTTTACCAAGCAGGCTGGTTATCTTCGAGCCAAGTTTGATAAGTTTAATCAAAGTGGGCCTCGGCACCTTACGCATTTGTTCGTAGTAAGTCGATATGGTTTCCATAAACTCGCGCACATCGCTAATACGTTTTTTAATTTCTTCCGGTGTTTCGTGATCATTGCCGCCTTCTAATTCACAGGCACGTAACATGGTGAGTGTCGGATCGATTTCACGGCGTTTTCGCTCCTCCATGATCACCCGGAACATCTCCCATAAATCCTTAAGTGACTCGAAGTGGTCACGACGGTCACCCATCATATGGCTGACATGAATCAGGCCCCAGCTTTGTAGCTCTTTGATGCTGGTACTGACATTAGAACGGGCGACACTCAGGGTTTCCGCTATTTCCTCCGCATGCAGAGGCTCGGGCGATAAATAGAGCAGGGCGTGGATCTGCGCTACAGTTCGGTTAACGCCCCAGCGGGTCCCCATTTCCCCCCAGTGGAGAATGTATTTTTGCATGATTGGTGTTAATTTCATTTTTCATCACTCATTTCAGTTAATACTGAAAATATTGAATACTCTCCTGACTGTCAAGCGAATTTGATTGGGGAGACGTCTCCAGGGGCCGCCTATTAGGTCGACCGGTCTTTTGCGGGGCTTCGACGGGGCTGGGAATGGCTAAATTGGGGCAAAAAATACGGTATTTTCCTTCAGCTTAGTATTCGTGAAGGTATACTCTTGTTAAACTCACACTCCTTATATCCGATAACAAAGTTAAGCCCTTTGAAATTGATCCTAGCGAATGCTTGAACCCAAATTACAATCGATCGTCGAGCAACTTTGTAGCGAAGGTTGTCAGCAGGTCAACGTTTATATTCAAGAGATTGAAGCACAACGTATTCCCGATCTAATGATTGAATTAAGCGCACAACAGCAACAGATGATTTTGGCCGAGTTAAAGTCGATCATGGCCGTTTATGATCAATGTGAAATCTAATCTCCGCTGCTTTGATTGAATCTAAAGGTTAGCGGGCGACGACTACGTCTTAAAGAAAATCAGACCAGTTGACACTACTGTCACCAAATACGAAAAAGGGCGGGTTTAGCAGGCTTTCTTTGGTGTTATACGGTATGGTTTGCATGTTGGTGTCGGTCAAAAAGCCCCCCGCTTGCTCGACAATACAATGGGCGGCGGCGGTGTCCCATTCCGAGGTAGGTCCCAGCCGTGGGTATATATCAGCTTTGCCTTCAGCCACCAGGCATGACTTTAAAGAACTACCGATACTCAATAATTCATAGTCACCAAGGTTTGCTAAAAATCGCACGAGTTCGGGTGTTTGGTGCGAGCGGCTGCCGGCGATGATGAGCTTTTTACGCCGTTGCTTACAAACATGGATTGGTTCAGCGCTAGCCGCTTGTTGCTGTTTGTATGCGCCCAGGCCCTTGGCTGCATAGTAGCTGACATCGGTCACCGGTACATAAATACTGCCAAGGATGGGTTGATGGTTATGGATTAATGCGATGTTTACCGTAAATTCACCATTTCGCTTGATAAATTCACGTGTGCCATCCAGCGGATCGACCAGCCAATAGGTCTCCCAACGTACCCGATCGTCTAGTGGTATGGTCGTTGATTCTTCTGATAAAACCGGGAATTCGGCGGCGATCTCTTCGAGACCATCGTCGATGACCGCATGGGCTGCCATATCGGCGATCGTTACGGGCGAATTATCCTGTTTCTGGATGACATCAAAGTCCTGCTGGTAGATATCTAATATACGCTGACCAGCTTGTTTAGATAGCTCGACAACAGCGGGCATTAATTTGGCTAGGTCGATTTGCGGCATAAGACAGGCTTGTTTTTAGTACTAGAAATGAAAAAGCTGACACCATTGTGCCAGCTTCTGAAGATTTATGCTATTAGCAGCTAGCGGACTAAATTAGAGGCTTTTTTGTTTAAAATGAAATTCTGTGTGTAATCGACCTTCAAAAATGGTATCGATCTTCACGCTGCCATCCTTTTTTTCGACATCAAAGCCAGTTTGGATCACTGGACTAATATCAATTAACTCAAGATCGGTTTGTGCATAATCGAGATCGAGCGAGACGTGTAACGGAAAATAACCATCTAAAAATCGTCGCATAAATGGGCCGTTGCGCAGGCTATAGGTACCGTCTGAATGGTGTTTGAGAGAATGCGTGTTAGCTTGTACGCAAAGCTCCGCATCCGCTTTTATATTTTCCATTTGTACGCTGGCACCTTCAACCCAGGTCTTTTCAATATTTTCGGAGGAGACCACCTTGATGTTTTTAACCTTGCCAGCCTTAAATAAAATTTGCGCGGCGGCGACCTTGTCGATATTACTATGGCATTGTTTTATTAAGATCCAACCGTCGCTCAGGCTATTGGGTAAAATCGTTACTGAATTATGGTGGTGATGTAATTGTTTATCCGGCTTTTGGGCCAGGAATACCAATTGGCCATCATTGACCTCTTTGTATCGAGGGGGCTCAAGTGAGTCTGTGTTAAACCAACGTTCCAGTTCTTCTGGTGATATTTCGTTTGCATTACTAAATGAAATACCTAAACTGAAAAAGAAGAGTGCAAGCAATGTACTAAATGTATGGTGTCTCATAGGGTCATTCCTCTTTTTAATTTCTTCTTGTGACTTAACTATATCTGTTAGCATAGACTATGCCAGTGCCATTCGGACCGCATTGGTTTGAATTTTAAATGCCATAAATATGAATGCTACAATGGACAAACTCATCTAAAAATATTTGCTAACTTATTGAATTATGGTTAATTGGAAACAGATCGATACCGTATTACTGGACATGGATGGGACCCTGTTGGATCTGCATTTTGACAACTATTTCTGGCGTGAGCACGTTCCGAAAAAGTATGCAGAAAAGCACGATCTTGGTTTAGAAGATGCAAAAAGCACTCTTTTCCCGATATTTCGCAATAAAGAAGGGACTATCGACTGGTATTGTGTAGATTATTGGTCAGAAACACTGGCACTTGATATAGCGATGTTAAAGAAAGAAGTTGAGCACTTGATTGCCGTGCATCCCTATGTGATCAATTTTTTAAAACGTATTCGCGAACTAGACAAAACGGTTGCCCTGGTAACCAACGCTCATCAAAAAAGTTTAATGTTAAAGCTGGATCGCACGGCGCTGCACAATCACATCGAACATATTATTTGTGCGCATGATTTTGGTTTGCCTAAAGAGGATCGTGATTTCTGGCCGAAACTACAAGAACGGTTGGCGTATGACAAATCGCGGACCTTATTAATCGATGACAGTTTATCGGTATTACGATCGGCAAGAGATTATGGCATTAGCAGCTTACTTGCGGTCTATCATCCGGATAGCAAGGATGAGCGTAGAGATGTTGAGGAATTTGAAGCGATAGAAGATTTTGATCAAATTATGCCGTAGCCATTATGTTGGCTAGTCACTGGTAAAACGTTTGTCCCATTTCTTAAAACGCTTCTGGCAATAGGCTAACAATGATTGATAACCATCAAAGAATAGTTCAAAGCCTTCTTCTGCTGGAGCATCATATTCACAATAATCATTAGTATAATCGCGGCACATTTGCGGGCGAGTTTCGTAGATACCGCAACGACCATCGGATTGCAGAAACTGGCAGGTGGTGTATAAAAGTAGAAACCAGCCATCTTCGTCTTTATAAGCTTGTACATTCTGGTGGGTTAATTGCCAAAGTAAGGTATCAAACTCATCAATTGAGCGTGGAGTATCAATGGCTTGAGTAATATAATTACAGCATTTAGAGCCTTCACAGAGGTCGCATTTATTGTCGCTGCTAACAACGACATCAATTACAGAGGATTTATCTAAGTCAGTCATCTAATTCGAAGCCATAGTGTGAAGAAATTACGGCGGCTAGCCTAACAGGAATACTAATGAAAATAAACTTTGCAGAAGCGAAAGAAACACCCGAATATGCCTCTTCAATGATCCGCTTTGGATTTTCCATCGTATCAACCGTATTTCTTGGTCTGGCAATGAAATATGGTTATTACGAAGAAAACTGGTTTGAATATATCCTGTTTGGGGTTTGTTTCTTTCTTTATACCGTGGCGGTTTTCATTAGTATTTTATATTTTCCGAACGTCCCGTTACGGCCCTACCTGACGATTCCATTTGATATTGCCGGTATCAGTGTGGCGATGTTATTTACTTACGATAAACAATTCAGTCCGTTTTTCCTGTTTTATGCCTGGTATTTTGTCAGTTACAGTTTGCGCTACGGACGTGGCCCATTATTTGTCGCCGCGATTTTCAGCATGATCGGGTTTGTCGTGGTGCTGTTAACGGATGATGGTTGGTATTCACATGTCTTTGATATAGTGATGTATATGGTCTTTTTATTAGTTATGCCGCTTTACCTGGATGCGATGTTAAGAAAGATCAATCGTGCGCGAGATGAAACCAATAAAGCCAACCAGGCGAAAAGTGAATTCCTGGCGGCCATGAGTCATGAGATTCGTACCCCGATGAGTGGCATAGTTGGCGTGACCAGTTTACTCGAACAGACTGACCTGGATAAAAATCAACGCGAATATATTATTGCTTTGCAGGAATCCTCCGTTGCCCTAAATGCGTTGATTGATGACATATTGGATTTATCCAAGATTGAAGCAGGAAAATATACGCTGGTTGAAGAGCGCGTAAATTTACCTAAAACATTGCTGGGTGTCGCGCAAATGTTTACCGCCAGCGCAAATGCTAAAGGTTTGGAGTTATTTTTAAATTATGCGCCAGATCTTCCGGATTACGTCTTTGCGGATGGTAAACGTTTGCGTCAGATTGTTCTGAACCTGGTCAGCAATGCAGTTAAGTTCACCAGTGAAGGTGAGGTGGTTATTAAGGTAAGACGATCTGAGTCGCAACTAATTGAAGGCCATGTAACGGTGCGCATTGAAGTTCAAGACACCGGGCCTGGTTTAACTGAAGATGAACGACATAAAATCTTTGAACCATTTTATCAAGCGAGCGGTAAGTTGCGCCAGAGTAATGAAATAACAGGAACCGGTCTTGGTACGACCATTTCGTCGAACCTGGTTCGATTAATGCACGGTGAAATCGGTGTCGAAGGTGAAAAAGGGGTTGGCTGTTGTTTCTGGTTTGATATCCCTATGCGGGCTGATAAAGGTCAATACGATTATCTGGAAATACCAGCGAAAAATCCATTAGTCATCTACGAATCACAGGAGACATCAAGGAAGATCCTGGAGAGTTATTGTGAAGGGATAAAATGGCCATTTGCATTAACTTCTGAACAGACAACCCTGGTTTCGCTAATTGAGAATTATACTAAGCAGGATCTTGAGCCGATAATTTTATTAAGTGAACTGAGTTGTGGTGATCAATGTGCACAGTTAGGCAAGCAATTAAAAAATATGTTTGAAAACATTAAGATCTGTAAATTACTCCACTTGTCTTCATTGCATAACCTTGATGACGCACAGCGTGAGTTGTTCTCAGAATTTTTACCGTTACCCATTACCCCGCATCGTTTGCGCAAGGTGTTATTACGTAGTATTGGTATTGGCGCTAGCGCTGAGACGACTAAACAGGATTTTGGGATGAGTACGATTCATCGATTCTTACATGTCCTCGTCGCAGAGGATAGCCCAATAAATGCAAAAGTGATTACGACTTTTCTTGAACAAGATGGCCATCGAGTGACTCATGTTGAAGATGGGCAGCTCGCTTATGAAGCATTAAAGACAGATCAGTTTGATTTAGTGCTGATGGATATGCGTATGCCTAATATGGATGGTATCGGTGCAACCAAGGCATGGCGGGCTCTTGAGACAGCGGATCAACACATACCGATCGTTGCGTTAACCGCCAATGCGACCCCTGAAGACAAAAGTAATTGCCTGGCATCCGGGATGGATGATTTTTTAAGTAAACCGGTTAATCGGGATCAGTTACGTGAGATAATTAAACGCATAGCTTAACGGTTTATACCTGCAGCCAGAAAGTAACGGGACCATCATTGATTAAACTGACTTTCATATCGGCAGCAAATTGTCCGGTCGCAACCTGATCATATTGTTGTTTTGTTTTATCTACGACATAGTCAAATAATGTTTGTCCAAGTTCTGGCGTGGCTGCGGATGAAAAACTGGGGCGAGTTCCTTTTTGAGTATCGGCAGCCAAGGTGAATTGAGGCACGAGCAGTACGCCACCATTAATATCTCTAACACTAAGATTCATTTTATCGTGTTCATCAGAGAAGACTCGGTAAGCGAGGAAGCGCTCAATCAATCGATCGGCTTTCGTTTCATTATCGTTTTTTTCTATACCGATAAAAAGTAATAGGCCTTGTTTGATTTCACCAATCATTTTTTTATCAACGGTGACACTCGCATGTAGGACGCGTTGTAAGAGCGCAATCATTGGCGCTTAAGATCGAGCGCAAACTGATCACAACTTCTAACGAGTTCAGAGCGGATGCCTGACTCGGATGCGGCGTGACCGGCATCGGGTATGATACGCAACATCGAACCAGGCCAGGCCTTATGTAATTCCCAGGCACTTTCCATTGGACAGATAACATCATAGCGGCCCTGGACGATGACGCCGGGGATATTTTTTAATTTGTCGATATTGTTCAGGATTTGATTTTCCTGCAGGAATGACTCATGCATAAAATAGTGGCATTCAATGCGCGCCAGGCTTAAGGCGGTGTGTGCATTACCGAAGTGGTCGATAATATTTTGACTGGATATCAGACTGGCGGTGCGACCTTCCCAAAGTGACCAGGCTTTCGCGGCCTGGATGCGACTAAATTCATCATCACTCGTCAGTCGCTGATAATAAGCTGAAACCATATTTTCCTGTTCCGCTTCCGGGATGGGTTTTTTGAACGCCTCCCAGACATCTGGAAATAATCGACTGGCACCATATTGGTAAAACCAGTCGATCTCTTTTTGACGACAAAGAAAAATACCGCGTAATACCAGCCCGAGTACATGTTGTGGATGAGTTTGGGCATAGACGAGTGCCAGGGTTGAACCCCATGAGCCACCAAAGACGAGCCATTGCTTGATGCCCAGATGTTCACGAATCGTCTCCATATCGGCCACTAATGCTTGAGTGGTGTTCTCTTCCAGTTCTGCATGAGGCGTGGAACGACCGGCACCGCGTTGATCAAATAAAATGATCCGATATTGTTCGGGATTAAAAAACTGTCGGTGATAGGGCTCACATCCTGAGCCCGGGCCCCCATGCAAAAAGACGACCGGGATGCCCTCAGCGGAGCCACTTTCCTCCACATAAAGCTTATGTGGAGCTGTGACTTCAAGCTCGAATTGATGGTAGGGACTGATTGCTGGGTAGAGGGGATGCAAGCTACTAACTATCCTGGACGAGTTCGCCTTTGAAGCCAATCAATGCGGCGATACCGGCTAATAATAAGCCGGTCAGAACGACCCAGGGCCCGACTTGTAACAGGGTGAAGGCCCAGCCCTGTCCAAATACGATACCGATATATAGCATTCCCGAATGCAGAACGGCACCAGCGATAAAACACCAACTTATGATCTGTTTAAATATCTTGGCGACGGCAATAAAGCATAAAGCCAGACCGGCTAGAATATTCAACACGGCCTCAAGGTTGCCGTGGGCATGAGTACTGCGTAGGTTGCCATGTGGACCTTGTAGGTTGACGATATTATTCATCGCTAAAATGGCATCGGTGTTGGCTTTGGCAATTTGATCGGCGTTTAGAGGTTCGAGATCTTCTTCAAAGTCATTCGTTTTTAAATCCTGGACACGACCGACCGGGGTTTGTTTGGCAAGGTAAGCTGCATCGATGTCACTGAGTGTCCCGGAAACCATGTAAGGGCCAAGCGTTGCGGTCAGAACAAGATATAAAAAACCAAATACGATATTTTTTTTACCAATCATGTCTTCCTCCTGTGATCGAATTCATGTCGGGCTAGTGACAATTATTCTAAGTTCAATTCCTGCTAGTGAGGGCGAAAATTATGACTTCTCTTTTATGGTTTCGCTATTTTGATTTCTTTTTAGCGGCGGCGAGTTCTTCGCTATCGACTTGTTCGAGACGGTATCCCTGGTGATAGATCGCACTAAGACGCCAGCCATTTTCCGGCGTAAGTTGTAGCTTTTTACGAATACGGCTGATATGGGTATCCACGGTTCGCGTGGTAAATTCTGAACCATGGCCCCAGACAGATGAAAGGATATGACCGCGTGATAAAAGGCGACCAAGATTTTTAAACATAAAGGAGACCAGCTCAAATTCTTTTTGCGTTAGTTTCACTGCCTCGTCATTCATAAACAAGGTATGCGAAGTCAGATTGATTCGATAAGGAGGGTGGTCTAACACTTCTTTTTGAGATGCGCTGCCACTTTGGCTGCGTCTTGCGACGGCAGAAATACGGGCGAGTAACTCTTTTTGTCGAACCGGTTTGGTGATGTAGTCATCCGCGCCCATATTTAATATGTTGGCGATATCCTCTTCACTGTCGCGTTGGGTTACAAAAATGACCGGCGTGGTGTGTTCGGTTTGCTCACCTAACCAGGCGAGTACCTGTTCACCATCGAAGTCTGGCATGACCCAGTCCAGGATATAGAGATCGAAGCTTTCCTTGCGCAGGGCGCTGGTAAAATCTCGTCCGTTTGCAAAATAGACGACATCATACTTCTGTTCTTCCATCCACAATTTCATTGCTTGGGCTAAATGGACGTCGTCGTCAACTAAGGCAATTCGCAAATTGACCCCCGAAAAATTATAAGTGTTATTGTTCAACAGCTTAGAGTTTAGATATTTAATTGTGACACAGGCAGATCGAATGCGCCATTTTCTAATCTTAATTCTTTGCGGGCTGGCTCGAAAAATCAACCATGAATAAAATAAGGAATAAACATTTGCTATGCGTTTATCTGTTTAGCTCAAAAATTCCTCTAACATGGCCCTTTCCCGCATCGCGTCGGTGTAGCCCAGTCGTATAAGTTCACGACAATAGCCCTTTTCAAACAACAGGTAACTGGCAAGCCCCGATCCCTGTTTATTTGAGGCCCCGATACCCTTTAATAGGTATCGAATCGTTCGAGGCAATTCATATTCATATTCGAGTGCCAACTCACCTATATTAATACTGGGTGCAATAACAAAGGCCTCAACCCGGCGTAGTGGGATCTCACTCTTTTTAAGGTGACGGTTTGGGATGACATCGATGGTTTTATTAATTCTTTCCAGACGTTCAAGATCCGTTTCGAGGCTATCCAGAAAGATACTATCCAAAATATGGCCGGCAATTTGAGCGAAGTTGGGGTATTCATAGGTGGCGCGCTTTTCGCGTGGTTCAGATTCCTGTCGTTGATTGCCGATCACCAGGATACGATCTGAGCCAAGATGCAAGGCCGAACTGAGTGGCGCCATTTGGCGCATTGATCCGTCCCCAAAAAATTCGCGGTGTAACTTCACGGCCTCAAACAGATAGGGAATGGCAGATGAAGCCATTAGATGATCAACCGAAATATCACTACGGCTACCAAATCGGCGGACCCGTGACCAGGGATTAACTTGATCACCCCCTTGAAAGAAAGTGACCGATTGTCCGCTGTTGTAGCCTGACGCAGTAATACTCACCGCATGTAAGTGGCCTTCATTAATAACGTGCTGGATGCGGGAAAAATCAAGTCGTCGTAGCAGTAACTCCCTGAGGGGTTTGCGATTTAACAGAGATAAAGGGTTGCGTTTGCCTAATCCGCCAAGCGTTAATGTTGTTAACCAACGAAGCGCGGTTTTACTGATGCTGGCAATATCACTGTGGAAGACTTGAGCGACGTGAAAGTTTCCCCACACGCGTAATAATTGGGCAATAGCATGATTATAGTCATCCGCCATGGTCGCCAGTGAAGCCGCGTTAATCGCCCCTGCCGAGGTGCCACAAATGATTTTAAAGGGAGAAGGATCACCACGTGGGCGAAGTTCAGCAATCGCTTTGAGGACACCAATTTGATAGGCCGCGCGGGCACCGCCTCCCATTAATACTAACCCACGTTTAATCTCCTGTTTCAAGCTGGCTATTCCTTATGAGATCTATTTGTAAGCGAACTATTGAGTCGCGTTACGCTCGATTATTATTTAAGCCGTAATTATATAACGTTCTTTGTTTAAGAGTATAAATGACAATACAGCTTTCGAAAGCTCAGATTTACTTTTGGTGGCTATGGTCGTTGCTCAGATTCTCAGCCTGGCTGAATATTTTTTGGCACCAGCGCTCAATAACCTGTCTCGCTTCCTCTGGTTTCTCAGTTAACAACCAGTGATCGGCATGAATGGTTTCGATTTCCAGGTTGGGTAATTGATCCAGGATCGTTTTATTTTTTTCAACATGACTGGTACTCGCGCCAGACGACAACAGCACGAGTACGGGGGTGGTTATCGAGTTTAATTCAGGGAGTTTGCGCGTTACCTCAAATAAATCCTGGAGATAATTAGCCAGTGGGATGAATTTTAAATCTGAAAATGGGTTCATATAGAGGTCAGCAATGTTTTTATCCGGGTTTGCGGCTAAAACGGCACGGGTCTCTTCATCGAGTTTTTGTAAATCACGATAAGGATAGTGTCGTTTGTGCAAACCAAGCCAGTAAAAAAAACGGGTTAGCTTTGCCGCAATGGATACAAGCCATCGAAATCGCGCCACTTTTGCCAGCAAGCCCGTTAACGCCTGTGGAAAAACCGGATCAATCAGGACCAGGCCAGATAAGTTCGGGCCGGTTAAGTTCTGAGGATACTGACTGGCGTATTCGAGTGCTATCTGTGCCCCCATGCTGTGGCCGATCAGGATTACGGGCCCATTGAGTTGTTTATCCAGGTGACGTAGATCATCACACCAGTGTTGACGCGTAAAGCGAGAAAAGCTGGTTGAATGTCCGTGACCGCGCAGATTCATGGCCAATAAATTTGTGTCGTATTTTAGCTCGGTCGCGTTCATAAGCTCTCGCCAACGTGTGGCATTACTGGCCAGGCCATGCAAAAAAATGATATTTCTTGCATAATTTTTGTTACCACTGGTTTCACAATGAAGGCTTTGCTTCCCTCGTTCAAAATAGAAACTCGGCATGAGTTATTTATCCACTCGTAATGTTTATTAAATTTAAGTGTAGCGTCTTCATAATATTGTAATGAAGGTGGAATACGATTTCGTGGATTTATTGAAATATGAAGTGAACCCAAATGAGTGGGTTGAACGTTAATATCGATGCTTGTTAAATAAATTTTTTATAAAAACAGCATTTTAGATGTGGAATTGTAAAAGATTGTTAAAACTACATAGAAACTGCCATGTAAGCATGTTCTTACAGGGATTTCGGCTTTGTCTGACAAGACATTGAGAGCGGTTAGGCGTAGACTGCACCTCCTTCAAAAAGGAAGGCAGATTGGATTTATTCATTAAATTAAGAGGTTGTGAAAGATAGATGAAGACTGTTTTTAAAAGACTTTTACCATTGGTTGTGATGATGGTGTTGCTTGTCTTAGTGGTAAGTTTGTTACCCCAGAATGGCACTGTAGATTCGTCTGCTCGTGTTGAACAGTCGATTGAGTCATTGCATACGGTAGCATTAACGGCACTAGAGACTCGTTTAGATTAATAAACCTTTAACCTGATTTAGAACAGAAATATAGACGCCTGGACTTATATCCGGGCGTTTTTAGTTGGCGAGGCATCTATTGCCGATGTATCTATTGCTGAGCAATCTATTGTTTTTGCCGTTCGGTTGAACGGATGACCAGCTGATTTTTAATCCCTTTTACGCCATTGACCCCATTTGCCACGATCGCGGCATGATCTTTTTCATAATCGGAATTTACGTAGCCACTTAGACAAACGACCCCTTTATGGGTGCTGACTTTTATCGTCGATCCACCGGTTATTCGATCGTCAATTAAGCGTGCCTTTACTTTGGCGGTAATCAAACTGCTGTCAAAAAATTCACCGGTGCTCTCGCGGTCAGGGGTTGCCGAGCAACCGCTAAATGCACTGGCTAATAAAACAATGATAAAGACTAAATAACGTTGCATTGAATTCATGTTTTTGCTATTTCTCAACTTCTAAAGATATCATCATGGTGACGGAAGGCCTTGATTTCAATGGCATTTCCACAGGGGTCACAAAAAAACATCGTGGCCTGTTCACCGCGTTGTCCGGCAAATCGGATGTAAGGTTCGATAACGAATTCTACCTTACTATCGCGAAGGTTTTGGGCGACTGTTTCCCACTTTATCCATTCAAGAATGACGCCAAAATGAGGTACTGGAACTGATTTTTTATCCACTGCATTAGTGTGGAGGGGTGTTTTTTCATTTCGATCGGGTTTATCGACCAGGTGGGCAACCAACTGGTGACCGTAAAAGTTAAAATCAATCCATTTTTTATCACGACGTCCGGTACGACAACCTAAAACCGACGTATAAAAATGTTCTGTTGCGACTAAATCATGCACGCCAAAGGCGAGGTGGAAAATGGGTTTAAATTTAGTGTGCTCAGACATAATAATGTAATTTAATTAAGTAAATTTTAATCGCTCAGTTTGGGGTAGAAATGAGTTAGCCTACGGTCTACTCATCGGTAATTACCGACTTCTTTTTAATTATTAATCGAATAATGCTAACCAGTAGCATTATCAATAAACTGGGTAGGATCAGCCAGTAACTCTCGCTAAGTATGACCTCCAGGCCGCGGTCGGTTAAAAAGTTGCGTAAACCAATCGGTGAGACCTCAATGGGTTGAAAGGGCAAAAAATAACGCCCATAGTCAAATGGGGCAAAGAAGGCAATGCCCAGGCCGCCATTGGTTAACGCATCAAATACACCATGAGAAGCGGTTACCAGAAAGTAAAATGCGATCAAACGAATTCGCAAGGCACGATACGCTGCCTGCCAGAAAAAGAGTAATACCACCAGCAAACTGGTGAGCAGGGCAAACGACAATGAATGGCTCAAACCACGGTGTCCCCATGGATCCGCATAGGCTACGCCAAACATGAAACCGATCACGTCCAAATCCGGTAGCAGGCTACAGATGATAGCAAGCAACCAAAAGCGTGCTGGCAGTTCACTATGCTTGAACAGGTGGGCCATTGAGATGGCAAAAACACTATGGGTCATAATGGTTGGCATACGATTTTCGGTTAAAAGTCCCAACGAATGGTAACGGTTTAGACTTTTTTTACCGCAAGCTAAAGGCAGAGTCAAAGATGACGAACTAAACTTACATGGCGATAAAAATACCAAAGAAGGGATAAAATGCCTCAAGCCGTGCAAGCACTTATTGAAGATATTGGCGAATTAATCTCATTACCTGAAATAGTAATACAGATCAATGAGTTAGTTAATAGCGAAGAGACCAGTGCAACCGAGATTGCCGCTGTCATTAGTCAGGATCCAGCCATTGCGACGCGCATTTTACAGGTGGCAAACAGCTCAATGTATGGCGGCCAACGTCAGATCGAATCGATTAATCGTGCGGTGACGATTCTAGGCACAAAGCAAATTCGAGATTTGGTCATGAGTACGACGGCGGCTAAGGTCTTTGATGGCATCCCCAATGATGTTATTTCAGTTGAAGATTTTTGGCACCATAGTCTGTATTGCGCTTTATTGGCCAGAGCCTTAGCGGGTATGTCTAAAGCGGTCAATGCGGATACCCTGTTTACCGCGGGCCTGCTGCATGACATTGGTCATTTAGTCATGTTTAACCGGATTCCCGAGCAGGC
This sequence comes from uncultured Ectothiorhodospiraceae bacterium, assembly GCA_947259425.1. GTDB lineage: Bacteria > Pseudomonadota > Gammaproteobacteria > UBA6429 > Thiohalophilaceae > SZUA-24. The sequence continues at coordinate 20,812 of CAMYMO010000387.1, forward strand.
ACATGAAGCGATCATGTTGACGGTTCAAGGTGAGGCGAGCCTGGATCTGTATCAGGCAGAGCAGCAGATACTGGGGTTTGACCATGCCGAGGTGGGGGCTGCCCTGGCTCGTCATTGGCATCTGCCGGAGATTTTGGTGAGCTGCATCGCCTACCATCATGATTTGCATGCCAGTAAAGAGCATATTGAAGCGGTTGCCCACGTCCATATCGCCAACGCGATTGCCTCATTACCTTACAGCGATATCCCGGCTGTCGAGGATTTAAAACGAGTTTCTCCACAGGCCTGGGAATTGGCGCATATCAAGCCAGAGAATCTGGGAGAAGCGGTTAAAGAAGCACAGCAAAATATTGCTGAGACGCAACAGGCCTTGTTTGGTGATACGACTTAGTGTTTGCGACGTTCGCGCACTGCGGCGGCCAGACCTTCAAGTAGAGGGATACTGTCCGTAAAGCTAATACAGGCATCGGTGATGCTTTGGCCATATTTTAGCGTTTTGCCTGACTCGACATCCTGTCGACCTTCGACAAGGTGACTCTCCAACATGACGCCCATGATGCGTTTATCGCCGGCAGAGACCTGTTGGGCCACTTCTTTGGCGACTTCGATTTGACGCTGGTGTTGTTTTTCACTGTTTGCATGGGAGCAATCGATCATCATGCGCGGTTTTAGCTTGGCCTGTTCAAGTTCCTGTGCCGCCTGGTTGACTGAGGCCGCATCATAGTTCGGTTGCCGGCCACCACGTAAAATAATATGACAATCGTCATTTCCTGCGGTTGAGAAAATAGCGGAATGACCGGCCTTGGTGACCGACAGAAAGTGGTGTGGACGGTTAGCAGCACGGATGGCGTCAACGGCGATCTTCAGGGTGCCATCGGTACCATTTTTAAATCCAACCGGGCAGGACAGGCCTGAGGCCAACTCACGATGGGCTTGGCTTTCCGTGGTGCGGGCGCCAATCGCCCCCCAGCTGATTAGATCAGCAACGTATTGCGGGGTAATTAAATCCAGATATTCAGTTGCCGCCGGCATACCCATGTTATTGATATCAATAAGAAGTTTACGCGCAGTACGGACACCCTTATTAATGTGATAACTGTCATCCAGGTCAGGATCGTTTATCAGTCCTTTCCAACCGACCGTGGTACGTGGTTTTTCAAAATAAACCCGCATTACAATTAACAGATCATCGGCAAGCTTATTACGTTGTTCGAGCAATTGTTGAGCATATTCAAGCGCAGCAGCCGGGTCATGAATCGAACAGGGACCAATAATCACCAGCAGTCGGTCGTCCTGATCACTGAGAATGTGGTGTATGGCATTTCTAGCGGTGGTAATGGTTTCAACCGCTTCGTTTGTGATCGGTAGTTCATCATGTACCGTATGCGGTGAACTCAGCTCCTTAATTTCACGGATGCGTAAGTCATCGGTCTGGTATTTCATGGCTACAACCTTGTCTTTACTCGGATTCGACATTGCTAATTTATTCAGTAGTTTCAATAATTTAAGTTAATATATTGCTGTTCATTGCCGACCTCGGCCGTCCCGGGCAATGATGGGTATTAGCAAACTGAGCTAAATTAAGACAATACCACCATAACAAGGGAGAGGTATTCTACTTAGGATGGTCGCTAATGAGAAGTATATAGGGTTGGAAATCAGGATAAGCAAGCGCTTAGAAGCCGCTAGACCTGATCACGAGTAAAGCTTAACCGGTTTGTTGCTGCATGACCTCGAGCACGTCAATGCACGCAGCGGTCGCTTGAAAAACCTGCTGCAATTCATCCTGGCGGATCTTCACTTCATCGAGTTGTTCAAGACGGGCACATTCTTCCAGTTCAGCGGCAATCTTAGCCAGCGGCTTGGCACCGATGTTGGCACTGGTAGACTTTAAACTATGGACGTGACGGCGTGATTCTTCAGCATTACCATCCGCTAAAGATTGTGCTAATTGCTCTAAGAGTCGGGTACTATCCTCAAGGTAACGTTGTAGCAAGGATTGCAGCTTTTCGGCATTTAAAAACTGACTTAAATTATCCAGCATTGAGCTATCAATATAATCCACATCGGTACTCATTTTTTATCTCCATTACCCTATTCTAAAATTTTCAGGGCTACTGTGTTAGCCAGTGTTTTAATTTTGAATACAAGTCTTCTTGATCAAAAGGTTTGTTAATAAAGTCATCCATACCGGCCAGCAGGCATTTTTCGCGTTCTACATTCTCATCACTTGCAGTCAAGGCGATAATCGGTGTCCTGGATTTACCTTCTTCAAGCTCACGGATCCGTTTAGTCGCCTTATAGCCATCGCATATCGGCATATTGATGTCCATCAGGATCAGATCCGGTTTAAGGCGCTGCCATTTCTCGACTGCCTCTTTTCCATCGGTTGCGCACTTGTACGACACGCTCCAGTGATCCAGCATCGCACCGGCGACCATCTGGTTCACTTCATTATCGTCGACTAGCAGGACTCGGCCGTTTAACATAAATATTTTATCGGTATGCATGCGGTTTTATTGAGGCTTTTAAGCTGAAAATTGCACGTCGGTAAAAACCTGTTTCCGACAGGGTAATCCAGATTGCTAAAATTGGGCTATATGAACGACAGTTCAATCGGGCTGGTGTTTAATCTGACCATTTAATCCGTAGTTGAATGAGCGCTCGTTGGCCAAGAATATCGATAAAATCATCCAGTTGTGATGAGAGGGGTTTGTCGGTCGCGGAGACCGGTTGCTCAGCGATATATTCAAGTATCGGTTTATAAAGCTTTATCACACGGACTTTCAATAACTGTTTGATCGCGGTGTTTTTGTCGGCGCTACAAGCTAAACCGTAAAATAGAAACAACACCTTACGGGTGTTATCACAGAGCTCGCCATAGCGATCTTTTTGTGGCGTTATTTTAGCGGCAATGATACGGATAAGCGTCGCATAAGCGTTTGCCTTTAAATTAGGTAGTGTTAACTGATCGGTATGCAGGACCCAATATGTAAAATCTAACAAAGGGATAAGCTTTTCTTTGCTACGGCCGGCATATTCGCTAAGTTTGCTCTGATTAATTTCGGGTTGTAATAAAAATGCACAGCCAAGCCATAACATATAGCGCCCTGGTTCAGCTGCATTCCAGTCTCGCAACGATGACTCACATAATTTATATAACTTCTCAGGATCTACGGTTCGAAGCGCACAACGAAGTAAATCTCGTAACAGTTTTTTTCGAACGCTCAACCATTTTTGTAAGACCGGTAATAAAACAAATTTCGCGATGTGGTCATAGTCCGGGTTGCGAATAATGAAATAAATGCCAGGCAAGTGTTCGCTGTTATGCAGAATGAGTCTCTGCCAGAGGCCATTAAATGCCTGGATGGCTTCTTCGGGCCGGTTTAACAAAACAGATCGTAACCATGGCTCGGGCAGTTCATGTTTATAGGCATAACTAAAGCAAATTGCGGCTATCAATGTATTTGCTGGAAGGTCTTTTATATCATTTTCTTTTTCATCACTGAATAAATGAAGTGCCGCCAATAAAATATAGCCTTCGGCAAGATGTTTACTATAAATCGACTCGACAATGTCTTCACTACTGGCAAATTGTCTATTTTTTAAAACAGCAGCAAAACCAGCGAGCACCAGCTTAGCAAGCTCCGGGTTGGCCAGGATGTATATTCGATCGGCTGGTGGAATGGCGTTATCCATATCCAGATACATACCAAGATATGCTTTTGCAAAACGTTCTAGGTTTTCTATGTTTTTCCCTGAGGCAATGTCGTCAGAGACTGGAAGCAGGCGACGATCATTTTCATAGCGGGTACCAGCATGATCTTGATAATCGACCGGGAATCGGGATTCAAGCGAGCGTTGAGAGATTGGAGTCTGATCCTGCGTTGGCATGGTTGATACTGGGCTAAAGTTTGGAAAAGTGCAGTTTAGCATGACCTTGGCAAGATTTACTTGTCCTCGATAAATGGCCGTTAATTCAGCTGCGATTCAGTTAAATACCTGCACACTCGCAGATACATTAATTCGTAAAGAGTACTGATGACCTGGAGGTTCTTATGCGTTCTTTAACTATGACCAGTTTGAGTTTAGTGATTGCAGTAACGGCACAACCTGTGCTGGCGGCAGATGTATCGGGTTTGTCTAGTCGTTGTGTTAGCTGCCATGGTGCGACGGGAATTGGTTCTAATCCGCTGTATCCTAATTTAGCGGGACAAAAGTCGGCCTATTTATTAAAGCAAATGCGTGACTTTCAAAAAGGAGATCGAAAGGACCCGGTTATGAATGCGATGGTACAAGGATTGTCGGAGCAGGATATGAATGCATTGGCAGAATATTACAGTAAAATGTGAATAAGACATAAAATACGTTCATAATGGAGTCGGCTCATGATCCGATTCTAGAGGGTATTTTGTGAGATCACAGCGTTTCCCAATCATGCTACAAGCTACTCGGTTTTTATTTAAGTGGCTTGGCTTGATTTTGCCTGGCTTGGTGGCTTACCTAGCCTACCGGATCTGGTTTAAGACACCTCGTTATTCCGAATCTATACGCGAGCGGAAATGGCGTGAGCATGCAAAACATGATGTTAAGGTTATTGATGGAAGATCAATTTCAGTCTTACGTTGGGGCGCCTGTACACCGGGTTATGTTTTATTACTTCACGGCTGGAGTGGTCGTGGTAGTCAGTTAGGTGGTTTTGTTAATCCGGTTAATAGCAAAGGACTTGGCGTTATTAGTTTCGATGCCCCTGGACATGGACGTTCAGACGGTAAATCCACCAATATTTATCAAATAGCCCGAGTTATTCATGAACTGGTTGGTCAATATGGTGTACCTAGAGCCATCATTGCGCATTCCTTCGGTGGGATGGCGGCTGCACTGGCAATTCGAAAATATCAGATCCCATTAGCAAAATTAATTACGATTAGTTGTCCGAAAGATCCTTATTATTTGATAGCAGGATTTCGTCATTACTTAAATCTAAACGATAAAGTGATGAAACTTTTCAATCAGAAGTTATATAAAAATTTTAGTGAGACTATCTATAATGATATTTCTGCCGAGCTTAATTTACAGCAGTCCTCGGTAGAAGTACTGATTGTACATGATAAAAAAGATAAAATTGTTTCCTGGAAACAAAGCGAGAAACTACACGCAGCCGTACCAGGTTCTTCTGTACTTTACACGACTGGTTTAGGGCATTCCCGAATCCTAAGGGATAAATCAGTGATTGAACATATCATTAACTTTATCTGAGCAAAAAATACCGTTGTTTTAATCTAATTTATAAAGTTTTACACATGATAGTAACCGCCTGGTCATAGTAGATTTCATTAGCATAAATTTGCCAATCTTGTTTTTGATAGATGGTTTGTTTGTCTTCAGTAAATAAATAGATTGTTTTAAAGTTTAGTTTGCTGGCGGTATCTTCTATTGTTTGAATCAGTGCTGAACCAATTCCCTTATGGCGATAGTCTGGATGCACATATAAACTCGCTAACCATGGGGTGAGCTCGGGATGGGTATCCATATCATCATCAATTAATCTGACCGAGCCCAATGCTGTATCTTCATTGTGGGCAACAAACATCGCCGGGAATGAATCTGCATCTATAATTTTTTCATAGTCGTTGATACGCGCACTAAGATCATAGGCCGGATCGTTTAAATGTTTCCATTCCTGATGATGCCAGTTTGCCAGCACGGGGATAGCGGATGTGATTTCGGCCAATGGACTAATTTTAAAGTGCATGCCCTGTTATTTTGATCCAATATTAAAGCCGATACTAATACGGGGTATTGGTGACTGGTGTTGTGAAACTTCATGTTCGAGTGCGGGGTGGAAAAATATTAAGCTGGCTTCGTTGGGTTCGATAGTTGATATGGTTTGTTCTGTTAGTTTGATACTTAATACGCCAGACTGCTTTGGTGTTTGCAGGTAATATGTTCCTGAGATCATTTCATCATCATCATCATGGCTATGCGCAATGGTAACGTCATCTTTTTGCATCAGGTTAATCCAAAACCCCAGTCTTAAATCTGATTTATCACATTCGAGTAATTTTGCCGCTTCTTCGAGAATGGTATTGAGCACAGGCTCAATGGCAGGCAGGTTGGTTTTATTAATATAGATATTTTCATAACGCCCGTTAAAAAAATGTGATTTATGGGTGTCAGGATCTTCCAGCTGCTTATATATTTGTCCAATAATTTCAGCGTGCAGGGGCTTACATTCGTGGCAGATGAGCGAATGTATTTTATCGCGAGGATAAGCTTGCATGATTATTCTATAACTTAAGTTTTTTCAAGCCGTTTTGTGGTGACATGGATACCAACAATGATGGCGATAACCGCCAGTAAAGATTCAAGCGATAAAGTGGATATTCCGGAATAACCCTGGCCTATATTGCAGCCATAGCCGATTGTACCACCGATACCCATTAATGAGGCGCCTATAATAATTTTCAAATAGGATCCTTTTATAGGCGTAAACTTAAACTGTTTTGTCAGTAATGCGCTGATAAATGAAATGATAAGTATGCCCAGCATGAATGCGATCGAAAACGAAAAGGCAGGGACTCGTCCAGCGGTCACCATATTACCGATGCGCGACATCGGTCCGGAGATTGTCATTGCCGAAGGCGGGGTACCTTCTGCAAATTCATCGACCGCGAGCACACCGGTGGTGTACCAGGCAGCAATAACCGTGAGCCCAAGGATGGCGCCTGCGAGCGCTAATTTTATATCGCCGTGCTGTTTCCACTTGAGTGCCAGAAAACCAACTAAAATTACATTGACGACGACGAGTACTAAAATGTTGGACGTTCCGAGTAGTGCGGCGAGTCCCGCATCTTCACCGCTTAGTACATGT
>CAMYMO010000388.1 GCA_947259425.1 uncultured Ectothiorhodospiraceae bacterium
ATCTGATTTCTTAATTCTCTTTTAAAATAAATCAACACATTTTGGCAGACAATAATATCCATCTGCCCAATGGGTTGTTGTTTTAACTCTAATAAATTTATTTGTGTGAAACAGACTTTTTGTCTGAGTGATGGCCGCACCTGTACATGCTCATCGTCTACCTTTTCAAGGTAAGTGTTAGATATTTCTTCAGGTACATTCTTAATTCGACGCTGATGGTAAACAGCTTCACGCCCCGTTTGCAACGCAGCGCGACTTACATCTGAGGCGGTGACACCATAATAAAATTCAGGATGGTTCAAAAAATAATAATCCATCAACATTGCAAGAGAATAAGGTTCTTCTCCCGTGGCACACCCAACACTCCAGGTGTGTACCGTATAAGGCTTCGATTTTGTGATCGTTAATTCTGGGAGATATTTATCGCGAATTAAATCAAGAGAATATTCATCACGGTAAAAACGAGTTTCATGCACGGTAAGACGATCAACTAAGGTTTCCCATTCAATCTGGCCACTTGAACCATCCATGATCAGGTTAAAATAACTCTGGTAATTATCAACTGCGACTTCGCGCATGCGCGAGGCCAGATTCATAACCAAAAAAGTTCGACGTGATTCAGGTAAAGCAATGCCAGTTCGTTTCTCAAGCAGTTCGACCCACTGTCGAAACAATACATCGTCCATTTCCGGGACTTCTGTGTACTGCCAAGGCGTTTGCATGTGCACTTGTTCGCGTAAGGCCACCAACGGTGATCACCTCTTTACCGTTAGCCCGGCAACTTGAAGCCTGCAACGGAACGACGTAACTCATTAGCTAATTCAGCCAGGTTACCAATTGATGCTGCCGTTTCATTGGTACCTGCCGAGGTTTGAGTTGTAATCTCCTGAATAACATTCATCGTGTCAGAAATATTATTCGCCGCACTGGCTTGTTGTCTTGCAGAGTCTGAAATGTTTCGAATCAAATCGGCTAAGTGCTTGGACACATTTTCAATCTGTTCCAAGGCCTCACCCGCGTTTTGTGCTAACTGGGCACCTTTCACAACACCCGCGGTACTGGATTCCATAGATGACACCGCTTCCTTGGTATCAGACTGAATCCCTTTCACCAACGCTTCAATCTGCTTGGTCGCATCACCCGAACGTTCCGCTAGTCGTTGTACTTCGTCCGCTACCACCGCGAAGCCTCGACCGGCTTCACCGGCCATCGCCGCCTGAATCGCAGCATTCAACGCCAGGATGTTGGTCTGTTCCGCAATATCGTTAATCAATTCAACGATATCACCAATTTCTTGCGATGATTCACCAAGACGTTTAATCCGTTTTGAAGTTTCCTGGATTTGTTCACGAATACTGTCCATACCATGAATCGTCCGTTGCACCGCTTCGTTACCCCGTACCGCGATATCAACCGATTTGTTCGCTTCTTCAGCCAGCTCACCCGCGTGGCTGGAGACGGCCTCAATCGACACCGCCATCTCATTAATCGCAGAAGAGGCGCCGGTAATTTGTTGTGCCTGATGATCAGAGGCTTCGGCTAAGTGCATCGCCGTCGCCTGGGATTGTTGTGCCGCAGAAGATACTTGTTGGGTCGTTTCGTTAATCGCCTGTACCAGGTTGCGTAATGCGTCGATCGCGTAGTTGATAGAATCCGCGATAGCGCCGGTGATATCCTCGGTTACCGTCGCCTGTACGGTTAAGTCACCATCTGCCAGGTCACCCATTTCATCAAGCAGTCGTAAAATCGCCTCCTGGTTTCGTTTATTGGTTTCTTCCGTGCTACGGCGTTGATTTTCCGTCACCATCAAGGTGTTTTTCGAATCACGCATATAAAGGAAACCAAGCAAGATAACAAACGCCAAAGAAACACCACCCAGTGCATAGGCTGCTATCGTTTCATATCGCGAAGCAATCACATCCAGATAGGCTTTATGAACGCCCTCAATGAGCTGTTTTACATTAGATGAATGAGCTAACACGTCTTCGGCCGCACCTGAGACCTGGAACATTTCAGGGGACCGATCAAGAATCGCACCCACCTGATTTCGAATCTGATTAAATTGTTTTTGTACTAATACGAGTTTTGCGCGTTCTGATGGAGTTCGAATTTTTTGAATACGGCGTGCCGGATTACCGCGTAACATATCGTGAATAACCTGTCCGAATAAAGCCGCATCCCGACCAAACCGGTCAGCCGCCGTTACCGCACCTTCACCACCTTCCAGTACTCGGGATACGTTACTGGAAATACGTTGGGTTAACATCAACTGACGGGTCGCAATATAGACCTGATCCGCCGGTGCACCCTGTTCGGTCATGGTCGCCACCACTTCATCGGACAAGGCCAATAAAGTCGGTATTTGCTCATTAATACCATTAATGTAAGAACGCATGGAGGTCACCACCTCACGTCTTTGCAGGATAGTATTAATATTTTTTCCGTAGCTTTGCCATTCCTCGTTTAATTTTTGTACCGCAGGCAGCTCACCCGTAACCGACATTTGTCTACTTAGAACCTTGTCAAATGCAGTGTAAGATTCCTGCAAGGCGTTAAAGGCTTCAAGTCGTCCGCGTGATGCCTCCGAGGCAAGCTTCGCAATCTCCTGTGAAAGTACTTTTTGCTCACCCAGTTGGGTAATGTAAACCTGATCCGCCTCAGCTAACTGTCCGCTGCGAACAAAGAAGATACCCATAGCCACCAGCGAGAGTACTAAAAGGGCAATAACTATAAGCATGATGCCACCAGCTGAGAAGGCTTTTCCGTCAGACGTTCTTGCTCTCATTGTAAACTCCTAAACCTGTTCTTTAATTTAATTCGTCGTTCTTAATATTAATTATAAAAGTAAGCATGATTGGCCTACTGCACCCATTGTTACATTCGTACTGCAACTTCCATAAACTTTCGATGTTCAACCAGCCGTTCCATATTAAAAACAGCCCACTGAGTATTCCCTTGTTTATAACCACCGACCACATACTCACGGTATGCATCAGGTAAACTTGAAAGACCACCTACTCGTTCTTCATCAAAAAAGTGGCGTAATCCCATCGCTTCATCCACGAGTAACCCAACCGAAATATTGTCGTGTTCAACCAATAACACCCGACTACGTTTACTAATTTCAGTCGCAATTCCTTCAATAAACCCACGTAAATCCAAGACGGGCAATAATGAACCACGATTATTGGAAACGCCTTTTACCCAACGTTTTGCATGAGGTAATTTTGTTAACTGTGGATAAACTAATATCTCACCCACATCGCCCAGTGATGAAACCAATAACAATTCACCTACCCGAAAACCTATCCCTGACCAGGTTCGACGAACCTCAACCTGTTGCGGTAAGCCAATTGCTCGGGTACGACTACGGGCCTCTATGTCTTTAATCAGCGCGTAGGGCGTTGTACTTTCTGCTGCAGCCATCAACTGTCTTAAACGACCGCAGTGATCTTGGCGAGTAAGTCCGCGCTATCAACCGGTTTGGTGATGTAATCCTTGGCACCTTGACGTAAACCCCAAACTCGATCGGTCTCTTGATCTTTTGTGGTAACAATAATGATGGGGATATGCTGCGTATCAGGATCTTTGGTCAGCGCTCGCGTCGCCTGAAAACCATTCATTCCTGGCATCACAACATCCATCAAGATCACATCGGGTTTAATCGCATGCGCCTGTTTTATACCGTCTTCAGCGTTATCAGCAGAACTGACAGAGTGACCGCCTTGTTCGAGTATCCCTTTGAGGACATGCACCTCAGTCGGTGAATCATCGACAATCAACACATTTGCCATGCTTATAGCTCCTTCACTAAAATTAATTTCATTATTCGTTTTTTCTTATGACTTGGCGACATGTTTCTTTATCGCTCCAAGTAACTCTTCTTTGGTAAATGGTTTTGTTAAATATTGCTCCGAGCCAACAATCCGGCCGCGTGCACGATCAAACAAACCATCTTTACTCGATAACATAATCACGGGAGTTCGTTTAAACACTTTATTATTCTTGATCAGCGCAGTTGTTTGATAGCCATCCAAGCGCGGCATCATAATATCGACAAAGATAATATTGGGCCGATGATCTGCAATCTTTGCCAATGCTTCAAAGCCATCTGTCGCGGTAATGACCTCACAGCCAACCTTTTTCAGTAAGGTCTCGGCCGTCCGCCGGATGGTCTTTGAATCATCGATGACCATCACTTTTAGGCCTTGAAATTCATCATCCATAGCCTTCTCTGCTAACACTCGTGGTTATCCTTTTTACGTGAATTAATCAGGTTGTTTGATTTATTGCCCATTTCCAGGCAAGCGTGACGCACAACCCACTCGATATCGTTCTTCTCCACAATATTTAACATAGATTTGAAGAACAATCTATAAGTATCCATATTATATAGGATATTTTGTATTAGAAGCCTGTCAAGTAAGGCCATTAAAATAACTCGTATTGGTTAATAATCACTCATTTGGTAACTTGTTTATCTCCAGTTACACCCCTATTGTATTAAACTAATACTAGACAAGCCTAACAAAAAGACACTCGCATTATGCCAATTGAACATTTGCACGCCGTACCTCACCTGACCACGGCCTTATCCGGTCCTTTACGTCAGCTTGAATCTCATTTACTGAATCATCAATCTGAGATAGAAACCTGGCTGCGGAGTCAGTGGCTACAAACACCCGCACCATTCTATGCCTCGGTTGATTTGCGTAACGCGGGTTTCAAACTGGCCCCAGTCGATACCAATTTATTTCCTGCCGGTTTTAACAATTTAAATGAAGCCTTTTTACCATTATGTATTCAGGCCATGCAATCGGCCATAGAACGTATTTGTCCAGATGCAGCCAAGGTTATCCTGGTTCCTGAAAACCACACTCGCAATCAATTCTATCTAGAGAATATCGCCACTTTGCAGGAAATCATTAGTAAAGCCGGCTTCGAGGTACGTATCGGCTCAATGCTACCGGAACTTGATAAAAACACACAATTTGTGCTTCCATCTGGACGAAAATTAACCATGGATCCCTTAATACGTGAGGGCAACAAGTTAGTACTTACTGACTTTGATCCTTGTGTAGTGATATTAAACAATGACTTATCATCTGGCATTCCTGAAGAGTTTCAGGGTCTGGATCAGAAAATTATCCCGCCACTTGATCTGAGTTGGGCAGCCAGACTGAAATCTGAACACTTTGCAGAATATCGAAATGTCACGGAAGAGTTCGCAAAAATTATCGACATCGATCCCTGGTTGATCAACCCACTGGCTCGAAACTGCGGTGAGATCAACTTCACCAAACGCGAAGGCGAAGATTGTCTGCGTAAAAATGTGACCCGCCTGTTAGCTGATATCCAGACCAAATATGACGAATACGGCATTAGTGAGAAACCCTTTGTGATCGTTAAAGCTGATGCAGGCACTTATGGCATGGGCATCATGACCGTACACGGTGCCGATGAATTACTTGAACTCAACCGAAAACAACGTAACAAGATGGCCTCAGCTAAAAGTGGTAAAACCGTGAGTAAGGTCATCATGCAAGAAGGCGTCTATACCTTTGAAACCTGGGGCGACGAGCAAGCCGTTGCCGAACCCGTGGTTTATATGATTGACCACTTTGTGGTCGGTGGTTTTTATCGGGTGCATACTGATCGCGGCATTAATGAAAACCTCAATGCACCCGGTATGCATTTTCAACCACTGGCCTTTGCCGAACCCTGTAATTCACCAGATTCCAATATGGCGCCCGATGCCAACCCCAATCGATTTTATGCCTATGGTGTCATTGCTCGACTTGCCTTGCTCGCTGCAGCACGTGAGTATGCTCAATCAACTCATTAATTACTTTTAGGTCTCAAGGCTTGTCATGAAATTAGCGGTGGTAATGGATCCGATAGAGTCCATTAATTATAAAAAAGATTCAACACTGGCAATGTTGCTTGAAGCGCAACAACGTCACTATCAACTCTATTATATACTACCCAACGATCTTTACCTGCAGGGTGCCGAAGCACGAGCCCGGGTGCAGTCACTACAGGTAAATCCCGATCCACAACACTGGTTTGAATTATCTGCTCAACAAGACATTAGTCTCAGTGAACTGGATGTGATCTTGATGCGAAAAGATCCTCCGTTTGATATGAACTACATCTACGCTACCTATTTATTAGAATCGGCAGAACAAGCTGGCGTGCTGGTCGTAAACAAAGCACAGTCACTTAGAGACGCAAATGAGAAATTATTTGCCTTGCAATTTCCTCAGTGTACTCCAGAGTGCATGGTTTCAAGTTCAGCTGACACCCTAAAAGATTTTATTCTGACTCAAAAAGACACAATACTTAAACCGCTGGATGGCATGGGAGGTCAATCCATTTTTCGCGTTAAACAAAGTGATCCCAACATTAATGTCATTATTGAGACACTCACCGAACATGGACAACGCCTGATCATGGCGCAACGTTTTATTCCTGAAATTATAAACGGCGATAAACGAATATTATTAATAGATGGTGAGGCTGTTCCATACGCCTTAGCACGTATCCCTGGTAAAGGCGAAACACGAGCTAACCTGGCGGTGGGTGGAACAGCGCAAGGTGTACCGCTTAGTGAACGAGATCAATGGATCTGCGAACAAGTCGGACCACGCTTGAAAAAAATGGGGCTTCTTTTTGTTGGCATAGATGTGATCGGAGATTATCTGACAGAAGTTAATGTCACCAGTCCAACCTGCATTCGTGAACTGGATACACTCTATGATCTCAATATCAGTGCAGTATTAATGGACAAGATTGAACAAAAACTTAAGGTTTGATATGCGACTTAATCAATATCTGATCTTGATCGGTAGTTTATTGCTGATCAGTTGCACGCCAAAACCGACCGAGTTTCACGATAACGTGCTCGCCTTTGGAACAATTATTGAGATAAGTCTCATCAATGTCCCGCCAGAACAAACCGAACTGGTAATGAAAAAGATTCGTAACGATTTTAAATATTTTCATTACGCCTTTCATCCCTTTCAAGCAGGGCCAACCGGTCGCATTAATTCATTACTCGAGGCAACCGGCGAATTTACCGCAAACCCCTCGGTGATTCCGCTTATAAAAAAATCGAAATTATATAACCAGCAAAGCCAGGGCTTGTTCAATCCGGCCATCGGTAAATTGATTAGACTTTGGGGATACCATGAAGAGCTTGCACCGGAAGGACCCACACCAAATAATGAAGCTATAAAATCTCTGCTTAGTCAAAACCCATCGATGCAATCAATTACCATAAATGGAGTACGAGTGAAGAACGCCAACCCTGCTGTGAAACTCGATTTTGGTGGCATCGCCAAGGGTTACGCCTTAGACGTCATCCTGGAACAGCTAAAAGCGATGGGGGTAACCGATGCAAGTATTAATACCGGTGGTGATTTAAAAGTAATTGGACGAGGGCCTAATGGCCCATGGAATATTGGGATAAGAGATCCTCGGGGAAATGGTACGATTGCTAACTTAATCGCTAATGATGGTGAATCCGTATTTACCTCTGGAGATTATGAGCGTTTTTACATTGAAGCGGGTAAACGTTACCACCACATTCTGGATCCCCGCACCGGTTATCCGGCCAGAAATTCTCAAAGCGTAACGGTTGTTCATCATGATGCCGCCCTCGCTGATGCCGCGGCCACCGCTTTATTTATCGCTGGTCCGGATACCTGGTTAAAGATCGCAAAAAGTATGAATATTAAACAGGCTATGCTCATCGACCGCGATGGCAAGATCCATATCACCAGAAAGTTGAATGAAAGACTTAATTTTCGAAAGCCTGATCTTGATATATCAGTTGTCTCAATTCCATAAATATCAACCAATTCACAATATGGCTTCGATTTTAACCCGTTGCGGAATCTATGGCGCTATAATCTGTCGTACTATAAATAACCAGGGAAATAATTTAACCGCTTTGCAGCAGTCATGAATAATTGAGTAAACTATGACTAACATGGAGAACGTAGCCAGCGAACAATATAACGGACACCAGTTTGATCGCCTTGGTCTAACGGTTTTTATCGCCCTGGCATTTCATGCCATCATAATTTTAGGCGTAAGCTTTGATCTTGAAGATATACTCCCACAGCACAACATATCGACTATGGAGATCACCCTGGTCCATTCACACTCCAAAGAAGCCCCTGAAGAAGCCGATTATCTTGCCCAGGCTAATCAGAAAGGCGGCGGCAATACACAAGAACGCGTCAGACCCAGTAGTCCTTTTTCAAATACACGACCCACACCAGAAGACGGCCTTGCACCCGATAGCCAGCTGGATGTCTCACCTCCACCATTAATTAAAGAACAAAAAGAAAAAGAGTTGATGACAACTGAGCAGTCACCTTTTGCGAAAG
>CAMYMO010000389.1 GCA_947259425.1 uncultured Ectothiorhodospiraceae bacterium
GCCGAGTGGTGAGATTTTTCCGTTTGAGCTGATTTTGCGTAATGAAGATGAAACCATTGAAGTCAAATTAGTGCTTGATGAGAATGGTGAAATCAAGATCGTTTTGCCCGAGGATTTTAGCTAGCCATGTGTTCGAACACAAAGCATAAAAAGGGATTTACCCTCATTGAAGTCTTAGTCGCGATGGTGATCTTATCGCTTAGCTTACTCGCGGCGATCAAGGTGGCCTCGGGTGTGACCCGTTCGGCGATTGATCTACAGGAAATTACCATCGCGCAGTGGGTGGCAATGAATAAAGTGGTGGAATTACGCTTAGCTAAAACCTTACCAAAGACTGGTCGTACCAATGGTCAGGACGAGATGGCCGGGCGTGACTGGCGTTGGGATATTGTCGTGAATGAAACGCCGTATCCGAAATTACGTGAGGTTCATGTCAGTGTAAAACCGGCGAGTGAAGAGGCCGATGGACCGGTAACGACCACGGTGATTTCGTTAATAGGTGAACTGTGAATTTTAAAGCGATAAAACAACAGTCTGGATTTACCCTATTTGAGCTATTAGTTGCGATGGCTGTGTTCGGCGTGGTTTCCTATATGTCTTATACCGGCCTGGCGCAAATCCTGGATGCCCGTGAGCAAACCAATGCTACTCAGCAACGACTGACTGATATCCAGTTGACCTTTTTAAACCTGGAACGTGACTTACAACATGTCGTTAAACGCCCGATACGAAATAGCTTTGGTGATTACGTTGGTGAAGTGGTCGGTGATGAATTGGCAGACTATCGCTTAGCCATCACCCGAGGTGGGCGGCATGTACCAGATGATTTCCCGAAAAGCAATTTGCAGCGAGTGGGTTATGTTTTAGAAGATGAAATTTTATATCGGATTACCTGGCCCGTGTTAGATCAGGCGCAGGATACCGAACCGCGTAAAAAAGAGATATTGACCGATGTTGAAAACGTCGAAGTGCGTTTTTTAAGTGATAAAGGTGAATGGGAAACCAGTTGGGATTCAGCCGAAACCCCAGCGGGTCAAGTTCAAAATACACAGGCAATCGGTACCCCAAGGGCAGTTGCGGTAAAAATTACCATAAAAGACTACGGTGCGATAAATCGTATGTTTTTGTTGTCAGAGGTTTAAGCTTGAACGTATTTCAGCATAGACGATTTAAGAAAGGTGTTGCCTTAATCACCGCGATGATGGTGATGAGTCTGGCGACCATCACGGCCGTTTCGATGACAGCGGATCAACAGGTGTATTTACGTCGTACTGAAAATATTCGTTTCCATGAACAGGTCTTTATGTATTTGCTAAGCGCTGAAGATTTTACCAAGATTGTCCTGGCCGAAGACGATCCAAAACAGGATTCGCTGCAAGATGATTGGTATAGCGAAGAGCCGGTGGTGTTTCCGATCGAAGGTGGTGTATTAACCGGTCAGGTTTTTGATTTACAGGGTAAACTCAACATAAATAATTTATCTAAAACACAACGAAACAAATGGGACGAGGATCGGCTTCGCCAGGCCTTGGCGAATAATAATATTCCAACCGATCTGGCCAGCGTGATCATTGACTGGATGGACGATAATCAGGACTCACTGCCCGGTGGTGCTGAAGACGTCGATTATTTGAGTGGTGATCGATCGTACCGCACGGCGGGAACCAAAATGGGCAGTATTTCCGAGTTAAAACTATTAAAAGGCATCAACCAGGAAAAATACGAGCAGCTACTGGAAGTATTGATCGCGATTCCCAATGAGGACAATACGACGATCAATATCAATACTGCACCGGGACCCGTATTACGTATGATCATTCCTGAATTAAGTGAAAGCGAAGCCGAAGACCTTGCTGAAGATCTGGCCGAAAATCCGCTGAACGAGCCAGATGATTTACTTGATCATGCGTTAGTCAAAGGTAAAAAAGTGGATGTGAATGGCTTAAGTACTGAAACAAACTATTTCTTACTGGAATCGTTTGCCTCTGTACAACGAGCAAAATCAAAGATGGAAAGTATTATCTATCGCCAGGACGCAAAGAACATTAAGGTTGTGATGCGTTCACTGGGGGGCCTGTAAAGATGCGTACCATTTTATTACGTATTGATCCCACGGCAACGGATGCGAGCTGGCAACGGATTGAAAATGGTCAATTAGCAGGTTCGTTCCATAAAGGTCGTTTGGCCGAAGCGTTTCGTTATTGTCGTGGCGCACGTGTGGTGGTGATGGTGCCTGCTGAAGAAATCTTTATTACTGAAATTCTTTTACCTGGCAAAAATCGAAAAAAATTGATCAAAGCCGTGCCCTATGCGGTTGAAGATCAAATTGTCGATGACATTGAAACATTACACTTTGCCCTCAGCCCGGCACCCCGCGATGGTAAATTTATTGTCGCTGCGGTTGAAACCAAGTTGATCGATTATTGGGATAATGCGTTGCGTGCCGTCGGCATTCATGCAGAGACAATGATACCGGATGTATTGGCCTTAGTTGACTCAAAAGAATCGTGGTCTGTTTTGCTCGAATCAAACCGTGCGTTGGTTCGTAGCCCGATCGGTATGTTTAGCAGTGATATCGAGAATTTACCGCTGATGTTGAACAACCTCCACCGACAGGCCGAAGATAAACCTGAAGAGGTGACGGTATACGATTGTTCACAAGCCAATCACATGACGGCCTTAAAGGCGTTATGTTCTGATATTGAATTTACTTTGGTGGATTGCCCCGATGGTCCCTTTGGCGTATTCGCTCGCCACTTTGATCTACGTAATAGCGTCAATCTCTTACAAGGTGAATATAATCGTCAGCAAGGTATTGGACGTCATTTCAAACCCTGGATTCCAGCCGCAGGTTTATTTGCCGTTTGGATTGGCTGGCAACTGGTTGTGAATGTTTCGGCAATGATTGATCTTGGCCATCGCAGTGATGAACTGACACAACAAATGCAAAAAGTATATCAATCAGCATTTCGCGGCGCGAAAAAACCGCCTTTAGGTTATGAACGCAGCAGCATGGAATCCAAGATTAACAAAATGCTGGAAAAGCAAGGTCAGGCCAAAGGTGGTCTGCAGGAGATGTTGGTTAAAATGGCGCCCATTTTAAAAAATGTAAAAGGTGTCGTCATTGATGGTATTCGTTTTAGCAATGGCAAACTGGATCTTGATTTAACCGTAAAAGGTTCCGGTGACGTAGAGCCGCTCGAAGAAAAGATAAAACAGCAAACCGGCTGGGAAGTAAAGTCTAATGCGAGTACGTCGAAAGGTGTAACCAAAGTACGTTTGAACATTAAAAGTTCGAGTTAATAGATTTATCAAATGAATGAAAATATAGAAAAGTTAAAAAATCAATTTGAGCAGCTCAATAGTCGCGAACGCACTATGGTGATTGCCGCTGCTGTGGCGTTGGCCTTTTTTATTCCATACCAGTTTATCTGGTCTCCGATCGTGAATGGTGTTGAGGAGAGACGCAGTAAAGTTGAAAAGCAGGAGCAGGATCTGGCCTGGATGCAATCCAAATTAAGTGAAGTACAACAGCTATCGCGTACAGCAAACAATTCAAGTACCTCTGGAAAATCACTTTATGGTTTAATCGAAAAAACCGCCCGCCAAAAATTTGGTAATGATATTCGCATACAACAAGAAGGCAAAAAAGGCATTCGCATACAATTAAAAGATGTGGGATTTGATGCGGTCATGTTCTGGTTGGATGACCTGCAAGTTAAATATAAAGCCAATATAAAAGATTTTAAGGTGGATAGAAGTAAAAATGTTGGCAATGTCCGCGCCAGTGTATTGGTGGAAAGTTAATGGTTAGTTTAAAGCTTTCAAAGAAAAATCGTCGATTAATCTATGTCGGTCTTGCCTGTTACCTGGCGTTTTTGATGATCACACTGCCCGCCAGTTTTTTAACCCGCTATATACTACCTTCGATCGATCCGACTGGTGTGGTTCAGCTGCAAAGTGTGCATGGCAGTATATGGGATGGACAGGCCAACAATACCCGTATTGGTCAATTCAACCTTGGTGCGTTGAATTGGGATTTGAGTGGTTGGGGCTTATTATTAGGTAATATCAATTTAGACGTTGATTTTAAATCAGAGTTAGCGAACGGCTTTGGTGACCTTTCGCTTGGAATGGGGGGATCGACCTCGGCGAGTGATGTGGAGATAAACTTTCCAGCTGAAATGTTGCAACCATTATTCTCGGGTTTTCCAATCAGTATCTCTGGTGATTTGCGTGGTACGATAACGGAGTTGAACTACATTCAGTTCGAACAGTTGCAGGCCGACGGTCGCGTTGTATGGCAAGGGGCAGCATTACGTGCTCCGCAAAATATAGAACTCGGGGATTTTCTGATTGATATGTCTCCGCATAATCAAGGTACGAAAATAAAAATCACCGATGAAAATCAAGGACCGATTAAGACTGAACTCAACATCAAATTAAGCGGTAAGGGTAAATACACCTTAAATGGCTGGATGCAGGCACGAGATCAAAGTCAGCAGCACATCACTGAGGCATTACGCTTTATCGGTGCCCGTGCAGATAGTACGGGACGGTTCTGGGTTTCGTATAATGGGAGTTTAGGCAAGAAGAATGTTCGTGGTCAGAGACAAGTTCGGTAAATAAGTTTAATTATAGTTTATTCTATACCTAACTTCTTAATACGATAGCGCAACTGCCGAAAGGTTATCCCGAGTAATTTAGCCGCCGCGGTTTTGTTGTAACGGGTTTTTTCTAACGCCTTAGTAATCACTTCACGCTCTTTAATATTCATGGCCGGATCAAGCGAAAAACTTTCATCCAGATCAAGTTCACTGCCACGAATATCCAGGTCGGCAGTACTTTCCAGGATCTCGTTTAATTCTGAAGAGGTTTGAAATTCAGGTAAATGCAGATCGTTGCGGGTAATCTCATCGTGTTCACACATGGTCATTGCCCGCTCTAAAATATTTTCCAACTCGCGAACATTACCTGGAAAGGGGTAAGTGGCCAGGGCTTCATTGGCATCTTCGCTTAGATGCGGAATATCGACCTTCCATTCGGTTGAGATCAATTTTAAAAAATGCTCAACCAGCAGAGGTATGTCTTCTTTACGTTCACGTAAACTCGGAACGTTTAATTCGATAACATTTATACGATAAAATAAATCCTGGCGGAATTGGTTATTAGCGACCAGCTCGGCGAGGTTTTTATGCGTTGCGCTGAGGATACGAACATTAATTGGAATTTCATCGTTGCCACCAATCGGACGTACCGCCTTTTCTTGAATGGCTCGTAATAATTTTACCTGCATTTGTAAAGGTAGATCGGCCACTTCATCCAAAAACAAAGTACCGCCGTCCGCCGCATTGAACAGGCCTTGTTTGTCAGTTAAGGCCCCGGTAAAACTGCCTTTTTGATGACCGAAGAATTCACTTTCCATTAATTCAGTGGGAATAGCGCCACAGTTAACCGGTACAAAGGGTTTCTCCTGGCGAGGCCCCTTATTATGAATTAAACGCGCAACCAGTTCTTTACCGACACCGGACTCACCACTTATGTAGACTGGCGCCTGGCTGCGTGCCAGTTTTGCAATGGTTTTACGAGTAGACTGCATTGCTTTGGATGAACCGAGTAACTCCAGTTCTGTCTCATCTTCAGTTTGATCGTCGGGGATGATGGGTGGGGCAAGTTTTAATGCTGCATTAATTAAATGGCGTAGGGTTTTTAGTTCAACCGGTTTCGAGATGAAATCAAACGCACCGGCTTTCAATGCCTCAATCGCGGTTTCCATATTGCCGTGCGCGGTAATCATCGCCACCGGTAATTGTGGAAACTCGTTATTAATATATTTAACCAGTTCAATGCCGTTACCGTCAGGCAAGCGCATATCGGTTAGACATAAATCATAATCTTGTTCAGCAAGTCGTTTTTTTGCCTGGTTAATATCTTTGGCGCTGGCGGTATCTTTACCCATGCGTGCTAGGGTAATCTCAAGCAATTCTCGAATATCGGGCTCGTCATCGACAATTAAAATTAGTTGTTTATCGTTGCTCATTTACTCTATATGCCGGCGTGGGTCCTGGAATGTTATCCGAAAATAACGTTGCCCGTCACCTTCGTTTATGTAATTTAAATGAGCTTGATTGCCTTCGGCTAATTCACGTGATAAATACAGGCCTAATCCGGTCCCTGTTGTTTCGGTGGTGAAAAAGGGCTCAAATATATGTTTAATAGCATCTTCAGAGACACCAGGTCCTTTATCATAGATATCGAGAAATGGGCGCGTATCAGTATCCGTGCGGCCGCCAATTAAACTGACCAAGGGTTTTTCAGTCGAAGACTGGCTATGATAGAGGCCATTCTGGCAAAGGTTGGTCAATATTTGATGTAAATGACCGGTATCGAACCGAATCAACGTCGTCGTCGGTGAGATCTTAATAAAGAAGCTATCTTTCTCTATGCCATGGCCAATAGCGTAGTCGTGTATAAATTGATCAAGATAATCATTGAGGTTAAACAGCTCAACGTGTAATGGATTTCGGTGGCTGACGGTCATTACATTTTCGACAATGGTATTCAGTCTTCGTGAGTGGTCTGAAATGATCTGGGTGAGACGCTCATCATTGTCATCGAGATTATCCGATTCGGCTAATAGTTGACCTGCGTGACTAATTGCACCCAGTGGATTGCGAATTTCATGGGCAATACTCGCCGTTAAGCGACCCAACGAGGCGAGTTGTAATTGCTGCGCTTGTTGAGCCATGGCCGCCATATCTTGCAGGAATATCACCGCACCTGAATCCGCGTGATCGCCTATCCGCGCGAAACGGGGTGAGATATCGATTGGATTGGATACCAGTTGAATGGCTTCGGGGTCTCGAGTCGGATCTTTAACCCAGGCCTGCCATTGGCTTGCAAGCTCAGGCACAACCTTGATGATATTTGCATTATAGTGAGTCTCATCTATATGTAGCATTTGCGCAGCGGATTCATTGATTAAACGAATATCACCATTTTGATCTAACACGATCACGCCGGTTTGCATACGTTGAATGATATGTTGGGTGAGTTGGGCAAGATTAGCGAGATCCAGTCCCCGTTTTGCCGCTAAATCTTCACTTTCGCGAACACGACGTGCGACGTACATAAATAAGACAGCCGTACCAAAATAGGTCATGCCGAGTAAACCGGCAAATGGATAGCTATTACCTTTAGGGTAAGTAAAGCTAATCGAAATCTGCTCAACCAGAATGATAATGGTCGCCAAAGCGGCGAGTCCCAATGCGGTTCGCCCACCGAGAATAACACTGGTACTGGCCACGGTGATCACGATCAGAACCCCAAGCCCACTTTGGATACCACCACTGACATGCATGAGCAAGGTCAACAAAATGATGTCCGTTAAAGCGCTGGCCCAAACCTTAAAAGAAAATGGGATGGATAGGGTATTTTGAGTGGACCAAATGCTGATACCAAGTAGCAGGTAAATGACACTGTAGGTAAGAAAGGCTTCCGGGTTATTGCTGCCGAGCGGGGCGATTAGATTATCAGTGGCATATAACAAACAAAATGTTACAGAAATGAATATCCGAAAAGCGCTGAGTAATTGCAGTGGCCGTCGTGGATCATGACTGGTTGGAATAACGTTACTCGAAAATGAGCCTGGTTTTAGAAAGTAGGATTCCATGTAGAGTATCGGGTGTTATTACTTGTTTTTGCTGATGCGTTTATGCTCCTCTGTACAATAATAGCGTCCTTTATCCACAATTGCTTCGTGTTCAGGGATATGCATCGCACAATATTCACACTTTACGACTTTTTCCAGGTTTTTCGCTTTTTTGGATGAACGTGTTTGCGACTTATTTTTGATATACCGTTTATAAAGTGCATAGACTAGCCAGATTATTAGCAAGATAGTCAGTAAACGAAAAATTCCCATAATGGTGTCCTAGCGGCCTTTCAGGCCAGGGTAAGATTAATTTTAAGACATACAGTAGCATAGAAGTGACGAAGACTAAATTGATGGCATATTCCTGTCCACTTACTGGAGATGGCAAGATGGCAGAGAAATTTTGCTTTGTCAGACGCTTTCCGACAGAATATGTCGCCTTTAAACCATGATAAAAGCACAAGCGAACAATAGAATATGAATATCCATGAATTTCAAGCCAAAGCCTTATTCCGCGAGTATGGCGTACCCGTGCCTGAGGGCGAGGTGGCTCGCACCGTTGATGGTGCCGTGCGAATTGCAAAAGATTTAGATGGCGAACGTTGGGTCGTTAAAGCCCAGGTTCATGCCGGTGGTCGAGGTAAGGCCGGTGGTGTGAAAGTGGTGGATTCATTGCAGGCCGTAGAGCAAGTCGCAGAATCATTATTAGGTTCACAACTTGTTACCCAACAA
>CAMYMO010000390.1 GCA_947259425.1 uncultured Ectothiorhodospiraceae bacterium
CATTCTAGGCATGACTTACATGAATAAACCATCACCTGCACCCAGCTCAACAGACGCACCTGCCGCACCTGCGCTTAAAGGAAATTAAATTATGATACGTATGACAACCAACAAAGGTGTAATTGATATAGAACTGGATTCTGATAAGGCGCCTGTCACAACAGAAAACTTCACCAATTATGTGAAAGATGGCTTTTATGATGGCACCATTTTTCACCGAGTGATTGAAACTTTCATGATTCAAGGTGGCGGTATGGAACCTGGCATGAAAGAAAAACAAACCAAAGATCCAATCAAAAACGAAGCCGACAATGGATTAAAAAATGATCGTGGTACACTCGCAATGGCTCGCACCAACGATCCCCACTCAGCAACGGCACAGTTTTTTATTAATGTAACCGACAATGCTTTTTTGAATCATTCATCGCCAACGATGGATGGTTGGGGCTATTGTGTTTTCGGTAAAGTAGTCAATGGAATGGATGTGGTCGATGAAATTAAAGGCGTTGCCACGACAACTTCTGGTTTTCATCAAGACGTACCGGCCGAAGATATCATTATTGAAAAGGCTGAAATCATCGATTAACGATTTCACCCTCTTAAACAAAATATGTCGACTCTATTTATTTCTGATTTGCATTTAAGTCAGGAACGTCCGGAAATAACGGACTTGTTCCTGACATTTTTGCGACAGCAGGCAATAAATGCCCAGGCTTTATACATCCTTGGTGATCTTTTTGAAGTTTGGTTGGGTGATGACATGATTCTCCCGGATTACCAGTCTTCTATTGAACAAATCCATAATCTGGTTGAGAAGAATGTTCCGGTGTTCATCATGTACGGCAACCGTGATTTTCTTATGCGCGAGCAATTTGAAAAATTAACGGGAGCAACACTGATCCATGAACCTTATACTCTCAATCTATATGGTACAAAAACATTATTAATGCATGGCGATACATTATGTACAGATGATGTTGAGTATCAAAAATTTAGAGCAATGGTACGTAACCCTCAATGGCAAGATGAAATGCTGGCAAAACCGCCGGCGGAACGACTTGCTCTGGCGAAAAATTTTCGCGAAATTAGTAAAACCGAAACTGCAGCTAAAGAAAATGACATCATGGATGTTAATCAGGATGCGGTTTTACAAACCATGCGTGACAATGGGGTTAATACTCTAATACATGGGCATACCCACCGCCCTGATACCCATCACTTTAAGATTGATGGTATCGATGCGACCAGAATTGTTTTAGCTGACTGGTATAAGACAGGTAGTTACTTAAGAGTTGATGAAACTGGGTATAATACCTATAACGTCGAATAAGCCTGTGTCATGGTTTTAAAATAAAATCGTATAACGATTTTAACGATGTTTACCGCACAGCAACTCCAGGCCTTCTTCAATCGACATCTTCTCTTCAAAACCAAGCTTTTTGAGCTTTTCTATGTTGAGAGAAAAATTCTTTGCCTGTACTTTCTTATACAAATCCGGTGGCACAATGGCCTTAATTTCACTGTTACTTTTTAAGTGATTTTTGGCATACATAATGATATCAAAGAACTTCTTTGGCTTGCCGCTGGCAATATTATAAATCGTATTTAAATCACCTTTGGTCAAGACCAAGTTTATCGCTCGACTAATATCGTCGACATGTAAATAATCACGTAGCACATCGCCGCCATCATACAAACTAATTTCATTATTTTGTTTTAATTGATTAACGAGGTGGCCTAACGCATTTTTTTTACCCCCGGCATCCTCATCCTCAGTTCCATAAACATTTGCGATACGTAAGATTCGGTAATTCATGTTAAAGGTTTCACAAAATGAGACCAGTAACATCTCTGCGGCACGCTTGGTGATCGAATAAAAACCTTTTGGGTCGCAATAATCATCTTCTTTAGCATTAATGATGTCGTTCCCATAAACAAACCCGGAACTTATGTAATTAAAGGTAATATTTTTATCTTTGCAGTGCTCTAAAACTTCCAGCATAACGGTAAGGTTTACATTGACATCCAAATGCAGACTTTCCAGGACATTATAATTACTTGTCGTACTTATAAAATATAAAATTTCATCCGTTAACGGCTTACGCGAATCTCTCTCAATATTGATGACCTCATCGGCATAAAGCCGACAATAACTGCCACCGATAAAACCTGTACCACCGTAAACTGAAACCTTCGCCATTATTTATTTTCTTGCTCTTTTGTTTTCGGCTTATCAGTTTCTGGTTTTGTTTCTATTTTTTCTGATGACTTATCTGAGTCTTGTTCGGGAAATACCTTCTGGTTCATCATATCAACACGACCTTCACGAAACTCCTGCACCGTATAAGAAAAATAATCTTTAGGTAACACAAACAAGCTGGCATCTGCCTGGTAATCACTTTGATAATCAACCAGACTTCGTGCATAGCCAGGCTTCCATTCCTGTACCGGAAAGCCATGCTCTAAATGTCGAGTAGGTGCAAAAGTGCTCATCGAGATCGCACATGGATCATGCATATCAGCAGGCATAATGTTAAAAGTAGACGCACTATCAGTTGCTAATACTTTATGAAATTCTATCATTGCCTCTACAGCGGCAGGCATTAAACCTTCTGCGCTGATCACATCGAAACAAACCTGCCCATTTGTTGAATGTTGACGATGAACCACCTTCGCATCCTCTATCTTCGGGGCATCACTCACATCATCGACAATTTTGACCGAATGATTCAGTTCAATTGGTGCTGCAACATCCGCTTCTTTGCCATGCACGACCATCGTACTTTTCATCTCATGGTTTACGCTATATGCGATCTTTTTAGTTCGATCAAACAATAAAAACGTGTTCGAATCATCTCCCTCATCAAAACGCATGAATTTTGGCGTAACAATGATACGTGTCTTATAAGCTTGAACCCCTTCCTCGTTTTCAACATAGACAATCAGTTGATCCTGGGGGGCCTGCTGACATGCCGCTATTAGCAAAGCAAACAAAGTTAATACAATTTTTTTCATCGTGTTCCAGCCTGTTCTAAAAATTCAAGTTCGTCATCGGTAAATCCGGCCTGTTTACGTCTTAAGTAATCATAGGGTCCTCTAACGCCACCACTCATATGTTTTTCTATCAATTGTTTAAAGGTTTCAAGTGGAGACAAATTTCTTTGTTCGCAAAAATATCGATACCATCGGGTCCCAATCTCGACATGTCCTACTTCATCACGTTGGATGATAGTCAGCAGTTTAATCATGTCTTGATCACCCGCTTGCTCGAATTTAGCCATAATGCCGGGAGTGACATCTAATCCTCTTGCTTCCATCACTCTCGGTACTAATGCCATGCGAACCAATACATCATAATCCGTTTCAACGGCCATCTCCCATAATCCATTGTGCCCGTTAAAATCACCATAATCATAACCTAGCTTGTTAAGGTGGGTGGCGAGCAGACTAAAATGGTAGGCCTCTTCTTCTGCAACCTGTAACCAGTCGGCATAAAATGAACGTGGCTGACCTCGAAAACGATACACCACATCCAGCGCCAAATTGATTGCATTAAATTCGATATGAGCTATCGAATGCACCAGAGCTGCCCGACCTTCTTGATCACGCATACTGCGTTTACATAGTTCGCGAGGTGAAACCAGCAACGGGCGATCAGGGTGACCAGGTTCTGGAATTGAGCAAACCGGTCCCTCGTCTTCAATCGTAAGGTCGCGTTTTCGAAAAATCTCAGTTAACGCTTTGGTTAAAACTATCTTTTGCTCAACCTCTGTCTGCATCAAGCAAATTAATGCTGACTCATGAACGGATTGCTTAGAAAATGTAGCGATTATTTCTTCAGACATTTGGCCATTGTATCAAATTATCGCGAACTTCCATGCTTTAATAATGAGAAATAAGTCAATACCGGTCCCTAATTAGCGTATTTCAAAGCAATAATCAAATCCATCACATTGCTATGGGTTGGCCCCGTATCAATCAGATCCCCCACCTCAGATAAGTAGTAACCCGCATTGGCTTTTTCCAATTCATCAATGGAATTTAAACCTAACGCCTCTCCACGTTTAATAGTTGTTCCATCGACCAGCCCACCTGCCGCTTCACCTGGCCCATCACTTCCATCCGTCCCTGCCGCAAGCACAACAATGTTCTCATCTGCAATCCGTATTGCGATGGCTAATGCCAGGCTCTGACATCGTCCACCTTGACCAGGCCGTTCTGGTAGTTTCAGCACACATTCTCCTCCCCATACATACAAGCCTGGCTCACCAGCAAGCAAAGTATTTGAGATTGCCTCGGCCGCTTTGCTTAACTCGAAATAGATTTCCTGGTTACGATGGACTAATAATTCTTGCTGGTGGGCATAAGACAGAATCGCCTCACGAGCCATCTGGTTGTCGGCAACAATTTGATGCTGGACCATAACCGCCGAGTTTGATGTCTTTGCTGTTTTCTGGGCCAAGCTAGCTAACCATTCAGGGCCTTGGTTCGTATCCAATACGGATACCTCACCTGTATTACTCGTATCATCTGCAACTAATAAACCCGAACCAATGACCGATAGATCATTTCCGCGCACATCAGAGATGGTTAACTGGGTAATGTGTTTGGTTTTTATATAATTGAATAGGCCACCCGCTTTTATTTTCGAGATTGACTTACGTAAGCGATTTATCTGAGATATCGAATACGGATTTGATAAGCACCAGTTATTCAATTGCATCATTTGTTCAAGGTTAACCGCCTCATCTAAGACTTCGACCAGGGCAGATGTCCCACCTGAGATCAAAACCAGAAGTAACTCATCGCTATTCACTTGCTTAACAAATTCAATTAACTGTTCACCGGCAAACAAACTGCGCGTAGACGGTATGGGATGATCTGATTCGATAAAGGTAACACGAGGATCATTCGGATCCGAGCCATGACCCGGTTTTGTTATCACCAGGCCGGACCGTACCCGTTCTGCCAAGGTGTCCAGCGCGCCCAGCATCATCCCAGTGGCCGCTTTACCGATAGAAACTACCCGTACATTTTTCATGGGGGTCGGGTTTGTCGTTAAATAGGCCTGGGTGCAGCACTGACCATCAACAGCAGAAAGTGCAATTGAAAAGATTGTTAACAATTGCTCTCGCACCTTATTTACTTGTTTTAAATTCATCAACTTATATTGGTTTTCTAAAATAAATTTTAAATAATAACCTTATTCGAAAAACGTGAACTGTTTGACGTTTTCGATTTGCTCTGCAATATTGAATCATCACCCGATGAATTAAGCCACTGGAGGCGACTATGCGTCTACCCAATTTTGTGTACGAAAGTTATCCAGTTCTATATATATTTGGCGGTATCGCAGCAATGAGCATGATGGAGTCCAATCTATCTTTCTTATGCGGACTGTTATTATCGATGGGTGGGATTTCAATACTCTTCATGCGTCGAAATTATCGCTTAATAAAAGATCAGCTTGCTCACCTGACCTAGCTCGACCCCATCTCGCTCTAACTAAATTTTAGTTCCTGATGCGTCCACGTTATACTGCCTGTAACGTGGACGCTTTTAATTATGCCCGAAAATAATATTATACAACTTGGTGTTGGGGCCGTCGTTTTTAAAGATGATGCCGTTTTGCTGGTTAAACGCAAAAACCCACCCAATAAAGATCAATGGGCAATCCCAGGTGGCAAGGTACACTTTTGCGAACCATTGAAAAGCGCGGTTGCTCGTGAAATTTTGGAAGAAACGGGCATCGTTATCGAAGTGCTCGAACCTATCTTCACCTTTGAAGTCATATTGACGAAAGAAGAGGAAACCGAATCGGGTCCTGTGCATTATGTCGTAATCGATTTTGCAGCAAATTATCATTCCGGCGAAGTATGTGCGGCGGATGATGCAAAAATTGCCTCATGGGTCAAGCGCGAAGAGTATAGAAAACTTGATATAAATCAAGAGACCAAGGCATTATTACAAGATAAATTTAACTTTTTATAAATAATAGTGATTACATAATCGTAGTTGAGTTTATTTCTAAGACTACTTTAAAATAAGCACTGTAAGACTAAGTTCGAATTGGTTGAGGGTAATCCAATGAAGATTGAATTACCTGACTAACTGAACGCGGACGGATAGGCTTACCTTATAATTGATTTAATCCACGTTCAATATCGGCTTGTAAATCATTTGTGTTCTCAAGCCCAACCGCAATTCGAATTAATCCTTCTTTGATCCCGGCATTAACTTTCTCTTCATCGCTTAAGCGACCATGAGTCGTTGTCGCAGGGTGAGTAATCGTGCTCTTTGCATCGCCCAAATTAGCCGTTATCGATAATAACTTGGTATTATCGATTATTTTCCAGGCCGCCTCTTTACCACCCTCGACCTCGAAAGATAACACACCGCCAAATGCGGCCTGTTGTTCACGTGCGAGAAGATGCTGAGCATGTTGTGGTAAGCCAGGATAATGTACTCGGCTGACCTTTGCATGATCCTGTAAGAAGGTCGCTAACTCTAACGCCTTGGCACTATGATGCTGCATCCGAATGGATAGTGTTTCCAGGCCGGTTAGAAAAAGCCAGGCGTTAAATGCACTCATGCTGGGGCCGGCGGTGCGTAAAAAGCCAAAGACTTCCTCACCGACTATTTTATTATCGCCTACAACCGCTCCCCCCATCGCCCGTCCCTGACCATCAATATATTTAGTTGCTGAGTGAATAACGACATCGGCACCAAATTCCAGTGGGCGTTGTAAGACCGGCGTACAAAAACAATTATCAACGACCAATAAACAATTATGTTTGTGCGCTAAATCCGCCAATGCCTTGATATCGGCAACTTCAATCAATGGATTTGACGGGGTTTCTAAAAATAACAATTTGGTATTTGACTGAATCGCTTTTTCCCAGCTGGCCAAATCCGTTTGTGAGGCATAACTGGTTTCTATGCCGTACCGGCTTAGGTATTTATTAAACAACACCACCGTCGAACCAAAAATACTTTGTGAAGAGACAATGTGATCGCCCGATTGTAATAAGGCCAAACATGTCGACAATATCGCAGACATACCACTTGCGGTGGCAACACAGGATTCGGCACCTTCTAATGCCGCCAGGCGTTGCTCAAATGTTCGCACGGTCGGATTCGTAAAGCGTGAATAGATATTCCCGGCTTGCTCTCCTTTAAAGCGAGCTTCTGCTTCTGCGGCACTGCCAAAAACATAACTCGATGTCATAAAGATAGGATCAGAGTGTTCTCCCTCTAATGTACGTTGTTGTCCTGCACGAATCGCCAGTGTCTCGATATCCCAGTCCAGATCATCCATCGCTATACCCTTTTACCATTATTGAATTATTATTCATTTGTTTTTGTTATGACTCAAAGATGAGAGACACAAAAAAACCCACTCAGCATTCGCTAAAGCAGGCTTTCGTCTCTTTAGCGGAATTTATTAAGCGCCCGCAAGCTGATTTCAAATCGGCGCTATATATACTTAGTAGATTAGGTGATGAAAAAATATCTGTCAACCAATTTATACGGATCCTGTTAAGCTGAATTATACAGTTCAACCACTTCCCCATCGCTGCCTTGTGAGTCGGCATTACGTGCCGAATCATTTCGAGCATTCTCAATCCCTTTTAAATATTCTTCGGTCACATCACCGGTAATGTATTCACCATTGAATACCGAGGTATCGAACCGATCAACTTTCGACTTGGACTTTTTCTTAACCGCCTCTTCCAGGTCCGACAAATCCTGATAGATTAACCAGTCCGCACCAATCAGTTCAGCAATTTGTTCAGCATTTCTTTTATGCCCAATGAGTTCATCTGCGGCGGGCATATCGATTCCATATACATTTGGATATTGAACCGGCGGTGCAGCCGATGCGAAATAGACTTTTTTAGCACCGGCATCTCGTGCCATTTGAATAATCTGTTGTGAAGTCGTGCCACGGACAATCGAATCATCGACCAATAAAACATTTTTACCTTTAAATTCCAGACCGATCGCATTTAATTTCTGTCGAACCGATTTCTTCCGTTGTTTTTGTCCCGGCATAATAAAGGTGCGGCCAATATAACGATTTTTTATAAAACCTTCGCTATAGCGAATGCCAAGATGGTAGGCAAGTGATAAAGCCGAGGTTCGACTGGTATCCGGGATCGGTAAAACCACATCGATATCATGATCAGGATAGGTTCGCTTAATATTTCGTGCGAGATATTCGCCCATCCGCAGGCGCGCTTTATAAACTGAAATACCATCCATAACCGAATCAGGACGGGCAAAATAAACATGTTCAAAAATGCAAG
>CAMYMO010000391.1 GCA_947259425.1 uncultured Ectothiorhodospiraceae bacterium
ATTAAACGTCGTGAATCAGGATTGGTTTTAATCTGCTCGACGACCTGGCTAATTTGATCGATGGCCTGACCATCGACCGTTGGCCAGGAACGCCATTGTGAACCGTAAACCGGACCAAGGTTTCCCTGTTCATCGGCCCATTCGTCCCAAATACTGACGCCATTGTCTTTTAAATACTGAATATTTGTGTCGCCTTTTAAAAACCAAAGCAACTCGTGCAAAATTGAACGTAAATGACACTTTTTTGTGGTGACAAGCGGGAATCCAGCTTGCAAATTGAAACGCATTTGGTGACCAAAAACGCTGAGTGTTCCGGTTCCGGTTCGATCTTCTTTTTTAACCCCGTGATCTCGTACATGCCTCATCAACTCGAGATACTGCTTCATTCATCACTCCCAATTCATCCAACCCCAAGATGTTGAGCATACTATCATGAAAATTCCATATCTTGGCTTGGGAATATTTTTATATATATAATCAGTAGTTTAAGGAAATAGCAGGCAAAAAAATGCGCTGATGGTAAACCAACAGCGCGTTGTTCCAATGGGGGAGGGAATGAAACTTCAAAAACCTGAAAACAGCAAAACTGCCTCCAGATGGGTGTAACTATACCGAGTCTAAATCTAAAAGCAAAGTATTATTAGGCTTTTTGCATGTTTTTATTGTTGTATGCATACAACAATAGTATTATTCCCACCACAATTAATGGCGCAGAAAGTACCATTCCCATGGTTAACCAGTCGAATGCCAGATATCCGATGTGCTCATCCGGCAGACGGTAAAATTCGACAAATGAACGCGTCAGGCCATAGCCAAGTGCAAATACGCCCGAAATCGCCATTGTCGGCCGATCTTTTCGAGCAAATATCCAAATTATGATAAACAATAAGACGCCCTCTAATGCTGCTTCATAAAGGGGGGTTGGATGACGTGGCACATCGGGATTTGACTTCGGAAAATGCATGGCCCAGGCCACATCACTGGGTTTGCCCCACAATTCGCCATTGATAAAATTACCAATACGACCTGCCAGCAGTCCAATCGGGGTAATAATCGCCATCATGTCGACCACCACAAAATATCCGTGTTGATACTTTCGGTTATAGAGCCATATCGCGATCATGCAGCCTAAAAAACCGCCATGAAACGACATGCCGCCTTTGTGAATCGAGATCAACCTTAGTAATGAGTCAGCGAGGGTTGGCTCGTTGATGATGTTGCCAAAGTCATAAAACAACATATAGCCAATACGCCCACCTAAAATAACACCCAGCCCCATATAAAAGAGCAAATCGTCGACATGCGAGGGTTCTACCTTCCAATTGCGATGGGTACGCGCCAGATAGCGAGTGACCATCCAACCCAGGATAAATGCCACCAGATAGGTGATACCATACCAGTGAATCGCAAAACCAAAGATTTCAAAAGCGACTGGATCAAACTGGACAACATAAACATCAGAAGCAGGCATAGTCATTGTTACTCTTTTTTTTAGTAATTAATGAAGATTAAGATTGTAAGAGCCTGCCGACTTTACTACAACTCATAGTAATATGAAGAATGATAAAAATATAAATGCCACGCACATGAAAAATAACCACCCGCATACCAATCGGCTTGCCGATTCTAAAAGCCCTTATTTGTTACAGCATGCCCACAATCCGGTGGACTGGTGGCCATGGTGCCAACAATCTTTGGATCTCGCTAAGCAGGAAAATAAATTAATCTTGTTATCCATTGGTTATTCGGCCTGTCATTGGTGCCATGTGATGGCACATGAATCGTTTGAAGATGTGGCCACCGCCACGATCATGAACCAACACTACATTAATATAAAAGTCGATCGCGAGGAACGTCCTGATCTGGACAAAATTTACCAAACCGCACATCAATTGTTGAATCAACGCCCAGGTGGCTGGCCATTAACCATGATTTTAACACCCGATGATCAGGTGCCTTTTTTTGCCGGTACTTATTTTCCAGTGACGACAAAACATAACATGCCGCCTTTTCAGGATGTTTTAAAACGAATCGATGAATTTTATCGAGAAAATCCAGAGCAAATTACCGAACAAAATTCATCGCTGATGGCCGCCATGAATTCACTCAGTCAGACTTCAGCGACACAGGCCGAATTAAACAGTGCCCCGCTTGATCAAGCCCGCCGTCAATTAGAACAACAGTTTGATAAAGAGCATGCTGGTTTTGGTAAAGCTCCGAAATTCCCTCATCCAACCAACTTAATGCGCTTGCTGCGTCACTGGAACACCACATTGTTTGCCAAGCATGAAGATGAGCGTGCCAAAGATATGCTTTACATCACCTTACATGCGATGGCTTCCGGTGGATTATATGATCAATTGCGTGGAGGATTTTTCCGTTACTCGGTTGATGATGTCTGGATGATCCCCCATTTTGAAAAAATGTTATACGACAACGGCCCACTGCTTGGTTTATACGCCCTGGCATCACAGGCCTATGAAGATCGTAGTTTTGAACGTATCACAAAAGAAACGGCTTATTGGGTTATCGACGAAATGCAGGCAGAAAGCGGAGGTTATTATTCAACTCTTGATGCCGATTCAGAAGGTGAAGAAGGAAAGTTTTATGTCTGGACACCTGAACAAGTTAAAAACTTGTTAAGTGAACAGCAATCTAATCTATTTGCGTCCATGTTTGGTTTGGATCGAGAGGCCAATTTTGAAGGTCAATGGCACCTGCATGTATTTAATTCCCTGCAATCGATCGCAGAACAAAACCAAATAACCCCATCGGAAGCAGAAGTCTTAATTAATGAGGCTAAACAAACATTATTAATGGAACGCGATAAGCGTATTCGTCCTGGTCGGGATGAAAAGATACTCGTTGCCTGGAATGCTTTAATGATAAAGGGAATGGCACAGGCCGGACGATTACTTCAGGAGCCGGATTTTATTCATTCCGCGCAACGTTCTTGTGATTTTATCCTTGAGCATATGTTTAAAGATGGCAGGTTATTTGTCACTTATAAAGATCAATCAGCCGACTTAATGGCCTACCTTGATGATTATGCTTTTTTACTCGATGCCCTGTTAGAACTATTGTCTGCGCAATGGCATTCAAAGTATTTAGACTTCGCCATCACCCTGGCTGACAGTTTGCTTGAGCATTTCGAAGATAAAGCCTTAGGTGGATTTTATTTTACTGCGCATGATCATGAACAACTGATTCAGCGCCCTAAACCACTCACCGACGAAGCCATCCCGGCAGGCAGTGCAATAGCAGCTTTCGCCTTAGCTCGCTTAGGACATCTGTTATCCGAACCACGCTACTTAGAGGCCACTGAACGAACCATTCAAAACGCCTGGACTTCAATGAATCAGGCACCATATGCACATGCCGCCATGCTGGACGTGTTAGAGGAATTCTTATATCCGCCAAATATTATTATTATCCGGGGAAAAGAAGATCAAAAGCAAGACTGGTTAACCGCGGTCAATAAAGCATTTAACACTCGTACGATCTGTTTTTATATCAATGACACTGAAAATAAACTGAATACAGCTATCGTAGAAAAATCACCTGATGTCGAGAGAAGCACGGCCTATCTCTGCTCAGGCACACAGTGTTTACCGCCTTGCCATAGTATCGAAGAATTACTCACAAAATTAGCCGATTTAAATTAGCGCCAGAACTATTATATTTAAACATGAGGACCGGAGCAGGTCCTCACAGAAAAACTTAAAACATTCGTTTACTAAACTTTAGTGAGAGTAATCAGTTTCGCTCACTATTTTTTTTAACCGCGTCGAGAACATTGGGGCCAGTAAATGGTTTAACAATCCAGCCTTTAATACCAGCCACCTTACCTCACTTATTTAATAGGTAAATCCATAATTTTCATTGAATCGGTGTTTGAATTCATCTACTGAAATTTTATGGTTTTGGGTGCCGGCCTGCTCGATTTTAATGGCCCCCATCAATGCCGCGATACGTGCCGTGGTTTCCCAATCGAGTTTATTCATGATTCCGTATAAAAGGCCACCCCGGTAGGCATCACCACATCCGGTAGGGTCGAGCAGTTGGCTCGTTTTAGCAGTCGGTATCTCCAGGCGATCTCCATTCGTATACACATACGAGCCTTCTCCACCGCGTGTGACAATAAACGCCTCTACCTTTTTCGATAGCTCTTCAATACTTTTACCGGTTCTGTCCTGAATCAGTTGCGACTCATAATCATTGGCCGCCACCCAGGTCGCCTGGTCAATAAAGGTCGTTAACTCTTCACCATTGAACATCGGAAGTCCCTGGCCGGGATCAAAAATAAATGGAATCCCACACTCTGCAAAATCCGCTGCATGTTGAATCATTCCATCACGACCATCTGGTGACACCATTCCAATCGTTATGCCTTTGGCATCGGCAATTTTATTTTCATGTGCATTATTCATCGCGCCAGGATGGAATGCGGTGATCTGATTATCATCTTTGTCGGTAGTAATAAAAGCTTGTGCCGTGTAGGAATCGCCGAGTTCTTTTAAATAGGTACGATCTATACCATGTTGATCCATCCATGTGGCATATGGAGCAAAATCGTTACCGACCGTTGCCATCGGTTTTGGATCACCGCCAAGCATTTTCAGACTAAAAGCTATATTCCCTGCGCAGCCTCCAAATTCTCTTCGCATATCAGGCACTAAAAATGAAACATTTAAAATATGTACCTTGTCGGGAAGGATGTGATTTTTAAACTGGTCATGAAACACCATAATGGTGTCATAGGCAAACGAACCACAAATTAGAGCAGACATAATTTTTCCTCAATTATTTTTATAAAAAACGGTCAACGGCAATAAAGCCCCACACCAGGAAGACATTTAATAATGAAATTAACACAGCCGCCGATCCCATGTCTTTTGCACGCCCTGCTAATTCAGCAAAATCAGGACTGACATGATCCACCACTGCTTCAACCGCTGAATTAAGTAACTCAACGATTAAAACAATGAATAGACAACCTATTAACAGAATGTATTCTAAATAAGTGCGCCCGAGCAAAATGGCTAACGGTAACATAATCACAAACAAAAACGCTTCTTGTCGAAACGCCGACTCATATCTTAGCGCGGAGGTAATACCTTTCATTGAATAACCAAAGGCATTGATGATTCGGGTTAAGCCAGTTGCACCAGTCTTTGGCATATTATTCTAATTCCAGTTTAAATCCAGCTCTTTCGCGGCTTTCACGTCATCCAAACGTCGAACAGGCAAGGTATGTGGTGCAGAAATTACGGTTTCCGTATTACTGGCCGCCTCTTCGTTAATACTGATCATGGCTTCAATAAAACCATCCAATTCCTGTTTGGTCTCTGTTTCTGTCGGCTCAATCAGGAAACACTCCGGCACCAATAATGGAAAGTACGTCGTTGGAGCATGATAACCATAATCCAGTAAACGTTTGGCAAAGTCCATCGCACTAACATTTAAATCTTTCGATTGTTTTTTAAGGGTAACAATAAACTCATGAGTCGCACGACGATTATCGAAGGCCAACTCAAAACCTGCTTTTTTCAATTTTACCATCAAATAATTTGCATTCAGCGTTGCATAGTCAGCCACACGTTGCATTCCATCTCGACCTAACATGGCCGCATAAATATAAGCTCGTAATAGCACCCCGGCATTACCCATAAAGGCAGATAAACGTCCCATCGTGTCTGGACAATCTTCTTCCGTCAATAAACGGTATTGATCATTTTCTTTAGTGACCATTGGAACGGGTAAATATGGGATTAAGCGTTCGCTCACACCAACAGGACCCGCCCCAGGGCCACCACCGCCATGGGGAGTCGAAAATGTTTTGTGCAAGTTCATATGAATGACATCGAATCCCATATCGCCTGGCTTTACTTTTCCTAAAATGGCATTCAGGTTAGCGCCATCGTAATATAATAAGCCGCCGGCTTGATGCACGATATCCGCAATTTCTTTGATGCGTCGCTCGAACACTCCTAGCGTGGACGGGTTGGTTAACATGATGCCTGCCGTTTGCGGACCAACCGCTGCTTTTAAGGCATCGACATCCACATCGCCTTCATCATTGGTTGGGATCTCTTTAACTTTATAATTACACATAGTAGCCGTTGCCGGATTGGTACCATGGGCGGCATCAGGTACCAGGATCTCCGTTCGCTCGTCATCACCTTTGGCGTCATGATAGGCGCGGATCATCGCCACTCCAGCAAACTCACCTTGTGCACCGGCCATTGGAGCCAGTGAAACTTCTATCATGCCCGTCACTGTTTTTAGCATCTCCTGTAATTCAAACATACAGGCCAGATAACCCTGGCTCAGGTTATCCGGACTATAGGGATGACGTTGCGCAAAACCAGGCAACATCGCTAAGGTATTGCAACCACGAGGGTTGTATTTCATCGTGCATGAACCCAGTGGATAGAACTGCGTGTCAATTGAAAAATTCTTTTGTGACAACTGCGTGTAATGCCTTACCGTTTGCATCTCTGAAACTTCCGGTAAATTAATCGGCGATTTACGCAACATTGTTTCTGGAATATCGGTCACCGCCTCAACATCGCGAGGAATCTGTGCGGTATTCGTGCGTCCGGGTTGAGATTTTTCAATAATTAACATCGTTCAATAACCTACTTTAAATTTTAATCTTACAGTGCGGCAAGTGCTTTATCGTAATCAGGATCTTGTGCGATCTCCGGAACCAGTTCGGTATAAACCACTTTGTTATTTTCATCGAGTACGACAATAGCACGAGCCGTTAAACCCGCAAGTGGGCCATCCTGAATTAACACCCCATAGTCCTTACCAAAATTTTTACTGCGCATCATGCCGAGTGTTATGGCTTTGTCTGCGCCCGCGGCATCACATACTCGTGTCGCGGCAAAAGGTAAATCGGCCGATATCACTAACACCACCGTATCGTCGCCAGCCGCATCACTAAATCGTTTGGCAGATGTCTCACATATCCCTGTATCCAGGCTAACTACAATGTTCAGTATTTTTTTCTTACCAGCAAAATCAGCAAGTGTCTTGTCTTCCAGATCTTTATTGGTCAACTTAAAATCTGGCGCTTGTGAACCGACTGCAGGCAGTTCACCGTTAGTCGAAATTGGATTACCTTCTAATGTAATGTTAGCCATCTTAAATCTCCTTATTTATTTGTTTAAATTTAATGATTGATATGACAATAACCCGGTTAATAATATTTAAGCCGTCTTAGGTTGTGCTGGACGTTTGCTCGATTCCAGACGACTTGCAATACGGGATATATTTTCAACCAACAAATCAATATCTGCTTTCGATTTGGTTTCAGTCGCACACATCAATAAACAATTGTTTAGCTCCGGATAATATTCATCCAGACTAACACCGGCCACAATACTTTGTGCCGACAGGGCATGTTTGATTTCACTGACTGGCAGATCAAATTCGAAAACGACTTCATGAAAAAAAGGCCGGGTAAAGATTTTCTTTACACCAGCGACATTCGATAATTTTTCGACCAGATACTTAGTATTGTTATGACTGGCACGGGCAACATTGAACAAACCTTGCGGACCCACCAAGCTCATATAGATCGTTGCGGCGGTTACCAGCAAACCCTGGTTAGTACAAATGTTTGATGTGGCTTTGGAACGACGAATGTGTTGCTCACGAGCCTGTAAGGTCAAGGTAAACCCTTCATTACCATTTAAATCTGTAGTACGACCAATAATGCGCCCAGGCATTTGTCGGACATAGGCCTGACGACAACACATAATGCCAAAATACGGCCCGCCAGAAGACAATGGCGCACCTAAAGGTTGGCCATCACCACAAACGATATCCGCACCGATGTCACCCCATTCACCGGGTGGTTTGATTAATGCCAGCGAAGTCGGGTTGATCACTGCAATCACTAATGCATTATGTTGATGTGCCCAATCAGTTAATGCGTCGACCTCTTCTAAACTACCAAAGAAATTCGGCTGAGGTATGATCAGCGCAGTAAAGTCACCGGGATCATTAGGCAAACTGTTTAAATCTATGCAACCCGCTTGTTGATCATAGTCAAGCTCTTCAAGCACGATACCCTGATGGCGTGTAATCGTATGCGCAACGGCGCGATAGTGTGGATGAACCGTCTTTGGGGTTAAAATGCGTTTTGTTTTTGACT
>CAMYMO010000392.1 GCA_947259425.1 uncultured Ectothiorhodospiraceae bacterium
GTGCGGGCCATCAAATACCATGTCGTATTTATTTTTTCGCATGTCCGCTGAATACGTTAACCAATTCCCTGGATGTTTGTACTCAATCTTTTTTCCCAGTACCTGGCTTAGATAGGCGGCAATAGGGCCATAGGTGTTTTGGCCTTTCTGGACGGTCTCTCGTGGCGGCGCGGTAAAAATAAGTGTATCTGCGGCCTGGGCTTTAAGGATGGGCAGTGCGAGTAAAAGTAACCCAAAAGCTATTTTAGTTGATCTTGTCAGACAGTGCAGTCTATGCACATTCATAGAAACCTCCCTATAGTTAGTCTTGTTTCGTATTTCGAGTTAAGTATTATGCATACATCTTTTATGTCCATATAAATTTTAAGATCAATTCCGGTTTTGACAATTGTTTACATAATCGAATGATATATATTCAGTTTTTTTTATTTTTGGATAAAATTCGGTTAGCAGAATCAGGATTATTTATTCACTGGTGAGACAAAATCTGACCATTCACAGCATTGGATCCGAAACCTCAGCATATAAATTCTGTTGATTTTGCTTACATTAAATTTATATAAGTAATCAATAATATCTAATCGGCAGGATTTTGTAGCAAATCGCTTTGTAGTGAAACGACCGGGTTATTAGCTAAGCTGACTGATTGTTTCTGTGACGGCAAAAGTTAAAGTATTAAGATCTTCACGATTAATCACATAAGGCGGCATTAAATAAACTAATTTTCCGAAAGGCCGAACCCAGACACCAGCTTGAATAAACTGCTCGGTAATGGATTTCATTTCGACGGCTTGTTTAAGTTCAACAACGCCAATCGCACCGAGCACACGGACATCGGCCACTTGAGAAAAGTTGGCACAACGGGCTAAACCTTCACGCAGTCCGCTTTCAATTTCAGCAATGTTTTGTTGCCAGTTTGATTCTAATAACAGGTTAATGCTGGCCAATGCCGCCGCGCAGGCCAGTGGGTTGCCCATGAAGGTAGGCCCATGCATAAATACGCCTGGATCAGCCTGGCTGATGGTGTCGCTGACGTGTTGGGTTGTTAGGGTCGCCGCCAGGCTGAGATAACCTCCCGTCAGTGCCTTACCAAGACACATGATATCCGGTATCACAGCCGCATGTTCGCAGGCAAAAAGGCGACCTGTACGACCGAATCCCGTGGCGATTTCATCAAGGATAAGCAGGAGATGATGTTGGTCACAGAGTTTTCTGACCTTCGCGAGATAGTCGGCCGAGTAAAACCACATGCCGCCGGCGCCCTGGACGATTGGTTCGAGGATGACCGCCGCCAGGGATTCATGATGTGTCTGTAAGGCCGCTTCAAAGGGAGCGATATCCTGCTCCGTACAGGGTTGGCCAAATCGGCAACGTGGTCGCTCAACAAAGACCTGTTTAGCTAATACGTTTGAAAACAGATTGTGCATGCCGGTCACCGGATCGCAAATTGACATCGCGCCCAAAGTATCGCCATGGTAGCCGCCCCGCAGACTCAGAAATTGAGTACGTTGAGATTCTCGCTTAGCTTGCCAGTATTGCAGCGCCATTTTCATTGCGACTTCAACGGCGACCGACCCGGAATCAGAATAAAAAAGCGATTGCAGAGGCGCAGGGGTTAAATCGATCAATTTCTTGCCGAGTTCAACGGCAGATGGATGGGTCAAACCACCAAACATCACATGCGAAAATTTATCAATTTGTGTTTTTAGCGCCTGGTTCAGCTCCGGGTGATTGTAACCGTGAATAGCACTCCACCATGACGCCATTCCATCAATCAATTCACGGCCATCGGCTAGTGTCAATCGAACACCGTTTGCCGAGCTGACGGGGTAGACCGGATTGGGGGCCTGCATGGAGGTGTAGGGGTGCCAAAGGTGGGCTCGGTCAAATGCCAATAAATCGTCAATATC
This sequence comes from uncultured Ectothiorhodospiraceae bacterium, assembly GCA_947259425.1. Classification (GTDB taxonomy): domain Bacteria; phylum Pseudomonadota; class Gammaproteobacteria; order UBA6429; family Thiohalophilaceae; genus SZUA-24. The sequence goes on from CAMYMO010000392.1 coordinate 1,911, forward strand.
CATCATTTCATCGTAATCCAGCGGAGCGGTTTCGCGTAGAAATTAGGATAATTCGAGCATTTGCCACATTCTCGCCTGTTTTCCATTTATCAGGCGGCCTTAATGAGTGTATATCTGAGCATTTAAAAGCATGTTGCATGGACCTATTATAACGTCAGGGCGGCTGATGGCGTAAATTAGTGCCGATTTCGAAGGCTTAGCCACAAATATCACGATTTTCGAGCCTGATCTCAACCGATTTCATCAATGTCATGCACATTTCTTGTCGCTTTGGGCTATAATGCGCCGCCGTCGTTTTCGACGGATATTGGCGTTCGCAAAAATTTCAGCGCCAGCACAATAGTCGTGGTCTTTGACCGCATATTTGACCTCCATTGGCACAGTTTAGCCGTATGGGATAACTGTTAACGATTAATAATAGAGTAACAACATGGCTGATTTAACTAAGTATAGAAACATAGGTATTTTCGCTCACGTAGATGCCGGTAAAACCACGACTACGGAACGTATATTAAAACTGACGGGAAAGATTCATAAAACCGGTGAAGTACACGATGGCGAAGCCACCACTGACTTCATGGAACAGGAAGCCGAGCGGGGCATTACCATTCAATCAGCCGCGACTTCGTGTGTCTGGAATGATCATCGGATGAATATCATTGATACCCCGGGACACGTGGATTTCACCATCGAAGTATATCGCTCATTGAAAGTGCTTGATGGCGGTGTTGGCGTATTTTGTGGTTCTGGCGGTGTTGAACCTCAGTCAGAAACCAACTGGCGTTATGCGAATGAATCAGAAGTCGCTCGAGTTATTTTTGTTAACAAAATGGATCGCATGGGTGCAGATTTTTATCGCGTGGTTGATCAGGTTGAAAACGTATTGGGTGCCAATCCGTTGGTCATGGTTCTGCCGATCGGTATCGAAGATGAGTTCAGCGGTGTAGTTGACCTGATGAGCATGAAAGCCTATATCTGGGATGACTCGGGTCTGCCTGAGAACTTCGAAGTAACTGAAATTCCAGAAGACATGAAAGCCAAGGCCGAAGAATATCGTGAGAAGATGATTGAAACGGCTGTCGAGCAAGACGATGATCTGATGGAAGCTTACCTCGAGGGTGAAATGCCTTCGGAAGAAGATCTGAAACGTTGTATCCGTAAAGGTACGATTGCCCTGGATTTCTTCCCGACTTATTGTGGTTCGGCGTTCAAGAACAAAGGTATTCAACTCGTGTTGGATGCGGTTGTTGATTATCTGCCAAACCCCACCGAAGTTAAGCCTCAGCCGGAAACCGATGAAGAAGGTAATGAGACGGGTGAATTTGCGATTGTTGATCCCGACAAACCATTACGTGCATTGGCGTTTAAAATTATGGATGACCGTTTTGGTGCCTTGACCTTTATTCGAATCTATTCGGGTAAATTGGCTAAAGGTACAACGGTACTCAATACCTTTACCGGTAAAACCGAGCGTATTGGTCGTATTGTCGAGATGCATGCGGATGAACGAATCGAACTCGATAGTGCCCAGGCGGGTGATATTGTTGCGGTGATCGGTATGAAGAACGTTCAAACCGGACATACGCTTTGTGATCCTGATAAACCAGCAACTTTAGAACCAATGGTCTTCCCCGAACCGGTTATCTCAATTGCCGTTTCGCCGAAAGATAAAGGTGCGGCTGAGAAAATGGGTATCGCGATTGGTAAGATGGTTGCCGAAGATCCTTCGTTCCGGGTTGAAACCGATGAAGACAGTGGCGAAACCATCCTTAAGGGTATGGGTGAGCTGCACCTGGATATTAAGATCGACATCATGAAACGTACTCATGGCGTCGAAGTGGATGTCGGTGCACCACAAGTGGCTTATCGTGAAACCATTACCAAGAAGATTGAAGATACCTATACCCATAAAAAACAATCAGGTGGTGCGGGTCAATTTGCGAAAATTGACTATATCGTTGAGCCGGGTGAACCCGGTAGTGGTTTTGAATTCGAATCCAAGGTCACTGGTGGTAACGTACCTCGTGAATTCTGGCCTGCAGTTGAAAAAGGTTTTGTGAAGAGCATGGACAAAGGTGTGTTGGCCGGATTTCCATGTTTAGATTTTAAAGTCACCTTATTTGATGGTAACTATCACCCGGTGGACTCATCGGCCGTTGCCTATGAACTGGCTGCTGCTGCGGCATATCGTCAATCCATGCCTAAGGCGGGTGCGCAGTTAATGGAACCGATCATGAAGGTCGATGTATTTACACCTGAAGATCACGTGGGTGATGTGATTGGTGACCTTAACCGTCGCCGTGGCATGATTCAGGGTCAGGAAGCAGGTACAACCGGTGTTCGCATTAAAGCCGAATGTCCACTGGCCGAGATGTTTGGCTACATCGGTGACTTACGGACCATGACCTCAGGTCGTGGACAGTTCTCAATGGAATTCTCACATTATGCACCGTGTCCGAAAAATGTCGCGGAAGACGTGATCAAAGAAGTTAAAGAACGAGAAGAAAGTAAGAAGTAATCTTGTTCTATTTTGAATTCGTCGCTACGGCCTTCCATGGCCTCTCGCGACATAAGCACATCAATGTGCAAAAGGCCGGTTTACCGGCCTTTTTTTTCGAAATAATAATGTCATATATACAATACTAAAGAATTATTTTTAATATAAAAGAATCCCTTCTCTCTCCGGGAGAAGGTTAGGATGAGGGAATATTTCAATCATTTGAATTTGAGGTAATTCTAATTTATGCAGGATATTGAACTCCTTTACCAGGATGAAACGCTACTGGTTTTGAATAAGCCAGGAGAATTATTGTCTGTGCCCGGTCGCGGCGAGGCACTGTTCGATAGCGTACAAACGCGTGTGCAAGCTGAATATCCTGACGCATTGATTGTCCATCGGCTTGATATGTCCACCTCCGGAATCATGATCATGGCGCGTGGAAAGGAGGCACAACGAAGCCTGAATAAGGCCTTTGAGCGGCGTGATGTATATAAAAAGTATATAGCCGTAGTCGAAGGCTTTGTTGAACCTGCAAACGGGGTGATTGATTTACCCTTGTTAACGGATTGGCCCAACCGACCTAAACAGAAAGTTGATTATATTCTTGGTAAACCCTCACTCACCGCCTATACGGTTTTGGCCTACAACGAGTCGCTAAATGCCACTCGCATAGAACTTAGACCTAAAACGGGACGTTCACACCAACTTCGGGTGCATATGATGGCACTGGGGCATACTATCTTAGGTGATAACCTCTATGCGGATCAGGCCGTATTGAATAAAGCGCCAAGATTGCAATTGCATGCCGAAGAAATTCAATTAAGACATCCTAAGACGGAACAAATGGTTAGTTTTAACTGTGAGGTTCCATTTTAATGATTCCTTAACAAGACAACTCGAAAAGGCTGATATACAATTAAAAGCTGTTAAATATTTTTCACAAAAGGCTGAATAAGAACCCATGAATTTTGATGTTGTCGATGCACTAATCTCACCCTATGGTCATATGGAAATATTATCTCAGTCAGAGGTAAGTCGGCTACTCGATTCGAGCCAGGGGGGGTTATACCATCTATTCAGGAATTGTTCGCTGGCGGTGTTGAACAGTGGCAGTAACCTGGATGATGGTAAAGAGCTTTTAGAACGTTATAGTTCGTTTGACATTAAAGTGGTACAACAGGAACGCGGTATTAAGCTGGAAGTGAAAGGGGCTCCCGCGAGTGCGTTTGTTGACGGTAAAATGATTCGTGGTATTAGCGAACATCTGTTTGCTGTACTGCGGGATGTTATTTATGTCAGTGACAAAATTCATGGTAACCCCCATTTTGATCTAAACACATCGTATGGCATCACTAATGCGATCTTTCAAATACTTCGAAATGCAAATATTTTTATCCCGGGTATCGACCCACGCCTGGTGGTCTGTTGGGGCGGTCATTCAATAACACGTGAAGAATACGATTATACAAAAGTAGTCGGTTATCAAATGGGCTTGCGTGGTCTTGATATTTGTACCGGTTGCGGTCCGGGTGCAATGAAAGGCCCGATGAAAGGGGCGACGATTGGTCATGCTAAACAACGAATTCATGATGGACAATACCTGGGTATTACCGAGCCAGGTATAATTGCTGCCGAGTCGCCCAATCCGATTGTTAATGATCTTGTGATTATGCCTGATATCGAAAAACGACTAGAGGCCTTTGTGCGCACCGGGGACGGGGTAGTGGTCTTTCCAGGAGGGGCGGGTACCGCAGAAGAAATTTTATATTTGTTAGGAATTTTATCGCATCCGGATAATGCAGAAATTCCATTCCCATTAATTCTAACTGGACCTGCGAGTGCGCAAGCATATTTTAATGAAATCGATAAGTTTATTGAGATTACCCTTGGTAAAGACGTAAAAAAACGCTATACAATTATTATTGATGACCCTGAAGCGGCAGCTCAACTGATGTTTGACGGAGTACAGAAGGTTCGGGCCTTTCGTAAGCAAAACAATGACGCTTATTATTTTAATTGGTTATTGAAGATCGATACGGAATTTCAACAACCCTTTAATCCTACCCATGAAAATATGGCGAACCTGGAATTGAGTCTGGATCAAGACAAACACCTTTTAGCAGCTAATTTACGCCGGCTGTTTTCAGGGGTTGTTGCCGGCAATGTGAAAGCAGATGGTATCCGGGCTATTGAAGAGCATGGCAATTTTGAGATCCGGGGGGATGCTCGGCTTATGGAACCGATGGATTCACTACTTGCATCGTTTGTTTCATCACATCGTATGAAACTACCAGGAACAGAATATAAGCCCTGTTATACCATTCGTAAATAATTGATCTATATAGGCAAGAATATGCGGAGGGAGCCATGAAAAAATTAAAGAATGAAGCTGAATTAACCAAGCAAGCAATACTTGCCGCGATCAAGTATGCGGAAGAGCGCGGAGCGGTTGAATTTGAAGCGCATGACCAACAAAGTGAGAAAATACTGTATGTATATCGTTTGTTAGTTCACGATAAAAAAATCCAGCCTTTACCCGAAGATCAGGTCTCACAAAAAACCATGCGTCATAAGCTGGCAATTTGGTATTCTAAGTCTTTACCAAAAGACCATGCGCTATTAAAATAGCGTTTAGTTATAATGACGGATTATAAGGACGATTAAGGTATATAATATTTGCTAGAATATAGTTCGAATTAGGATGTTTATACTTTTTATCTTTATTCGAAACCATACTGTTATATAGAAAAATAGATATTATATTTTTTAGAGCGCTTAATATAGTATTAATTATTGAAGGAAATATTAAAAATGACAATTGGACAAACTCTTAAACACCTTAATCGTTCTTTACGTGTCCCATTCAACCGTAAAAGTGCTTTTGAAAAGTTAGCTGATTTTCATTCGCATCCATTTTCTATGGATAAATTGGTTGATTGGGCTATGAAATTTCCATCTTCTGGATATATGAAAGTAAGAAGCAGTCAGGTGCGTTCAGAAATCATGTCATTAGCAAAAGCTGTAGCAGAGATTAATCCAAGGAGGATTCTGGAAATAGGAACAGCAGAAGGCGGCACGTTGTTAATTTGGGCTAACCTTGCATCGGAAAAAGTGATTAGCTGTGATATTTTAGAACCAGGCGTTAAAAAGACTTTATATGAAGCATTCCCGCCACCGGCATCAAAATGCGTGGTAAAAAATCTAACCGGAGATTCACATACAAAAACATTCTTAGAAAAAGTAGAAACTGAGCTTGCCGGTGAAAAGGTGGATTTTTTATTTATTGACGGTGATCATACCGAAGTCGGTGTTGAAGCTGATTATAATGACTATCAGCATCTCGTTCGTTCTGGAGGGATCATTGCGTTTCACGATATTGTTGAAAAGCAGGCAATTCCAGAAAATCAGGTGTATTACTTTTGGAAACGTCTGAAGGATAAAGCAGACACTGAAGAGTTTATTAATGATTCTAAGCAAACAGGTTATGGTATTGGTATTGTCAGAGTCCCTTAAATTAAATGGCAATATCTTATAGGGTGAAAATCGATTGCAGGTAATTCATTTTGTCCATGTCGTATCAGACTAATAATGGAACAAATAGTCAGTATTTAGCTTAAAAAAGTAAAATTTAGTGGTGTCCTTACCGATTTTATATTCGTTTCGCCGTTGCCCTTATGCAATTCGTGCACGGATGGCGATCCGCTACGCGGGAATTCAGGTAGAGTTACGCGAGGTCATACTGGCCGATAAACCAGTGTCGATGTTGGCAGCATCTGCAAAAGGAACTGTACCAGTATTAATTTTAGCGGATGGCACGGTCATAGATGAAAGTCTCGATATTATTTCATGGGCTTTGCAGAAAAATGATCCAGAACATTGGCAGGTTGATTTTGATGATCAAATGGCCTGGCAACTAATAGAACAAAATGATGGCTCGTTTAAACAACATCTAGATCAGTATAAATACGCGGATCGTTTTCCCGAACATACCATGCAAACCTATCGCGAGCAGGGGTGTGAATTCCTAAGCCGGCTTGAACATCAGTTAAGCCAGCATAAATACTTGCTGGGTGATCGATTAACTCAAGTTGATATTTCGATATTCCCATTTGTTCGTCAATTCGCATTTGTCGATAAGGATTGGTTTGATCAATCTGCGTTTCAAAATTTGTTGAAATGGTTAACTGATATGCTGGCTTTGAAGCTATTTTCCAGTGTTATGGCAAAGTATCCACGTTGGCAAGCAGATACAGAGATACAGATTTTATAAATAAAATCGAATGCTATGGCGATAAACTTCATACTTGATTCTGGTCAATAGATAGAAATCTGTTACTATGGCTGAAAATATTTAATTGAAGAATAATCCTACAGGGGGCTAAAATGGATTTTTATTCTATTACTCAATGGATCTATCCCTTACTTGATCTAATTGTTATGGTCTTGTGTTTCACCATGCTACGTGGACCTGGCGGGATTATGTTAGGAATCGCTTTTCTAATTATGTCGGTATCTTCATTAAGTTGGCCAATTGCGGAGTGGTTAGCGAATTCAAAGCCGGGTGGCCAGGGTGATTTTTATTTTGATTACAGTTCAATCGTTGCCTTCGGTGCCTATTTAGTCTCGTCTTTGTTAATTATTGCTGGTGTGATTAATATTGGGACTTCGATGCGGGCAGTATCTACGTCAGCGCAGCCAATGATGCCAACAAATACTAATGACCCTTATCAAACGCCCACAGCGAATATAGAAGCAACCGAGCTAGGAAATGCTAATCAATTTGGTAATATTTTATTTTACCTTATCCCATATTTGATCGGAATTGTCGTGATGTCGGTGGGATTCGTCATCCTGCTCGATTCATATTCGTCCGAGGCTGGGATGCTAGTGATTTTGTTCGGGGTGGTGTTAGTTTTAGGCGGCTCGATATATCTACTCGTGATTATCTACCGGATATGGGCTTTTGTCATAAATGAATCAAACCTTTTAGGCTTAACCCCAGCAATTCGATCACCTGGTCAGGCGGTTGGTTTTATGTTTATTCCATTTTTTAATTTTTACTGGGTGTTCCAGGTGTATGGTAAAATGGCAAATAATATCAATGCCATTGCCCGCCAAAGAGGAGCCACGCAATTAATGCCAGAAGGGCTGGGTATAACGATACCTATCCTGATTATACTCACGATCATTCCGTATATTGGTTCAATCATTTCATTGGTGGTAGGTGCCGTTTTGGTTCCAATCTTTATCTCACAAGCGATACGTATGAGTGGTTCACTCTACCGGTTTAGCCAATCGAATTAGGTATTCTAATAACGTTACTCTAATAATGTTACTTAGCGGCCTGGGTGCTTCCATGCATACCAGAAACCGAGTAATGCGATACCAATCCAGACAACGACCCAAACGACTTCGGGGATTAAGGTGATTGAGGCTAGCACCGCGCCATCACCAGAGGCTTGACCATCTAATAGATAAGTCGGGGATCGTAATGCGCTTTGCATTACATAGATGCCAATGAATTGAGTCAAGGTGGTGATCCAGATACCTAATGAAAATTTTGCCAGGGTAAATAATAACCCACCCATAATAATTAAAATTAATATGGTAGTGAGATCCCTGGCCCAAAGAATCGTGCTGATTCCAATTAATATTGTTAACCCCCAGGCAATAATGTTTGCACGTCGACCCAGTGATTTGGCCGACAGGTAAATTAGTAAGCCCCAGGCAACGGCACCTGCATAACCAGCAAAGGAGACCAGTAATCGCCAGCCTCCTTGATAATAACAAAGACCGGAACCATTCTGATGAAGCTCAATCGATACCACTCGGCCGCCGGTTAATATGGCTACAAGGCCATGACTGATTTCATGGAAGTAAACCTCTAACCATTTGAAAGGGACATGCACGATAGGGACGAATGACAAACCATATGCGGCAAGGAAAAGAATAACAAACATTTGTTTGCTGGTAACGAAGTTGCGCATATATCCCCCAAGAAAAAGGTGTTCGCTTTTAGGCTAGTTATTAAAACAGTTTATCGTAAAGTGATAAAAGTTAGCAATAATTTCGTTATTCCCAACGAAACATGACCGCGCCGATAAGCAGGAAGATAGCACTTTGTATTGATAAAATAATGATGTGGTAGGAAACTTCAACCAGATGTGCACCATCGATCATGATCGAGCGCGCCGCCGCAGTAACGTGGGTTAATGGGAATATCTCAGCGAACTGTTGTACGATAGGATTAGTGCCCTCCAATGAAAACCAGACTCCGGATAAAAACATCATTGGCCAGCTGAGTAAATTTAATAAACCACCGGCGGTCTCTTCACTGGTAATCCGTGCAGCTACTAACAACCCCAGACTGATCATGCTGATGGCACCTAATGCAAATATAAGAAATAGACTTAAATGTGAGCCGTGCATGGAGTAGCCAATAAAATAATTGGTCGAGTAGAAAATAAAGATAGTAATCACCATGATTAAAATTAATCGTGAGATAACCTGGGCAGATAAATATTCCAGTGCGGTTACTGGTGTGGCTTTCAATCGCTTTAACATGCCATTTTTGCGATAACGTACAATAACGTAACCGACTCCAAATAAGGCACTAAACATAATGTTCATTGATAAAATTCCTGGTATCACCCAGTCTACATAGCGAATTTCTTTTCCGCTAACGGTTTGTTTATCAAGTTTTAAGCTTGTACTGGCAAGTAAGAGTTTTTCCAGGAAATAACCATCTGCCGAGTCGCTATTCGTCCAATAGCGCAGGTTTTTTACATCGAGTAATAATCCTAACTGATGCCTTTGTACCTTGGTGATAGCATCATCGATATTTTCAATCGGAATAAAATCCGTGTATTTGGTCGAAATGAAGGTAGTTAAGGATGTGGTAGTATCCTGCGAATGGATAATTCCTACTTTATATTTAGTGACAAATTCACCGGAGAAGGCAAAGGCAAAACCAGCAACAATAAAAACCGGCATGATGATATTCCAGCTTAGCGACGAACGATCACGTATAAATTCTTTGTTGCGGGTGTAGATGAGTGTTAATAATCGTCGTAATGACATCTTTTAATCAACCCCGTTTTATGTTCTTAACTCTTTTCCGGTCAGTTCCAGGAAAAGATCATCAAGATTTCGCGAACGGATATTTAAATTAGCCAGGGAAATATTTTTTTCTATTAATAGTTGTATCGTGTCGTTGACATTATTGGTAGTGAATTCAGTCATATTATTATGCTCACTGGTTTTAAAAGGAAGCATAATGGTGTCAGGAAGGTCGTCGCTGGGTAATTGGATTATGACATCATCGAAGTGTTCTGCTAAAAGATTTTCAGGACTATCGTGAGCAATGATTTTCCCATGGTCCATAATTGCGATCTCATCACACAGGGTATAGGCCTCATCCATATAATGGGTTGTTAGAATGACGGTTTTACCTGCAGATTTAATGGTTTCGATTAAATCCCAAAAATTACGTCTTGACTGGGGATCCAGGCCGGTGGTGGGTTCATCTAAAAAAAGGATATCAGGATCATTAACCAGGGCGATAGCGAGTAACAGTCGCTGGCGTTGTCCACCAGAGAGTTTACGATTATCTTGCTGTAAATAGTCCTGCAAGTTACAGCGTTTTATTAACTCGTCGATATCGGCATTTTTACGATATAACTTTGAGAACATGATTAAGGTTTCATATACCGAGATGTAATCTTGTAGCGCGGTTGATTGAAACATAATACCGGCTTCTGTTTGAAAGCGCTTGCCGACTGGCTGGCCTTTATAGAGAATTTGACCGGAATCCGAATCTTTAATGCCCTCAAGTATTTCGATGGTGGTCGTCTTGCCTGCCCCGTTGGGACCAAGCAAACCAAAACAACGCCCGGCATCGAGACGGAAGCTAACATCATCCACTGCTTTGACAGTTGGATAGTGTTTAATCAGATTCTGGACTTCTAAGAGTGCGGTCATGCTGATATCGATTGCTATAAATAAAGATAGACAAGCCTAGCAGTATTCGTTCCCGGCAACTACTGACAATATCTTATCGGTGTAAACAATGAATATAGATTAGACGGCGTAGATATCATCCGCATTTGATGAGATGCCGTGCCCACCTAAATTAATTTTTAACTTCAAATGGTCAGGTTCATCGGCATGAATAATCGCTTCTTCCATGGATATCATTTTATTTTGAAATAAACGAATGATGTCATTATCAAAAGAGTGAAGTTGACTGCCATCCTTTGCATTTTCCAGTAATTCTTTTAGCTTATATAATTCGTCATCACGAATAATGGATTTTACTAGCGGCTCATTTAACAGTACTTCTGTTGCGGGAACCCGTCCACCTTTTACATCTTTAACTAAACGTTGTGCGACGATGGCACGTAGATTTAATGAAAGTTCCATGAGTAATTGTGTACGAGAACTATCCGGATAAAAACCGGTGATACGTTCAAAGCATTGTGATGCATTGGTTGCATGCAGGGTCGCAATACATAAGTGTCCGGTATCCGCATAGGCAATAGCTTGTTTCATGGTATCGGCGTCTCGAATCTCACCAATCATGATCACATCCGGCGCCTCGCGCACGGCACGCCGAAGTGCCTCGGCAAATGATTTTGTGTCCAGGCCAATTTCACGTTGGTTCACCATTGATTTTTTGTGTTTATGAACAAATTCAATCGGATCTTCGATGGTAAGTATATGACCGGTTTTATTTAGGTTTCGATGATTCAGCATCGACGCCACCGTGGTTGACTTGCCCGAGCCAGTGGCCCCCGCGATGATGATCAAACCTCGAGGTTCCATGATCAGATCAGATACTATCGTGGGTATATTTAAATCACTTATATTGGGTACTTCGCCTTTAATTTGCCGAATGACCATGGCTTCTTCGCCACGTTGTCTAAATACGTTAATCCGGAAGCGCCCAATTTCTTTTATGGTAAACGCCGTATCAAGTTCGAATTCTTCATCAAACTCAGAAATCTGTTGCTCACTCAATAGATCAGGAAGAAGCTCTCGAACAGCACCTTCAGGTAGAATATTTTTACCAATCGGGGCGGTTACCCCTGCAATTTTGATATTAACCGGTGCGCCGGGTGAGAAAAATAAATCCGATGCGTCACGTTCGACCATTAACTTTAAAAAAGGGCTGATATCCACTGCATTTCCTCTTACAACATAAGCATACTTTTAGTCAGAGCATAATAACGTCTGCCCTTATTCCAACATAGGTTAAATATCACACTATGCAAATTCAATTTACTATAAATCAATAGTTTAGGACAAAATCAGCAAAATAAACTAAATCTGCACGCAAGTCAGTTTGAGCCTGCTATTTATTCTGCCAAAAAAAAATAATGACAAAAGATTAACCGGAACCTTTATTAGGATAGCGGTCATTTGAAGACACGGTTTAAGCTTTTAACCAACTCAATAACGCTTATTTTTCGGCTAATTTAGCTTGAATCATGCTCGGTCCTGTACCAAAGTATAAATAAGGCATAAAATTAACTCGTCACTGGGATTATTTCGATTAAAAAAACACCATGTTTTCGCCAAAATCATCAAGCACTGCATTCATACTATTCGCTGTATTCTCGCTTTTAGTCGGGACAGGTTGTACTCGTACCTACTCAACTGAAGTCGATTCCGAACAGAAAGTAAACGAAATCGATGGCAATTTTGACAATGTACTCTCTGATGATGATCGATTTGGTCGATCAGTCAGTAATATTGGCGATCTTGAGAGTGATGGTGTTACTGATTTAGCCGTCGGTATGCCGGGGGACGATGACGGTGGGACTGATCGAGGCGCGATCTGGGTATTATTTATGGATGATGATGGCCAGGTCGATTTAAGTCAGAAAATATCAAATTCGGAAGGTAGTTTTAATGGCGCATTGGATAATGATGATCAATTTGGTACCAGTGTAACATCGATAGGTGATCTAAATAACGATGGGGTACTTGACCTGATTGTTGGTAGTCCCGGTGATGATGATGGTGGCATTGATCGCGGTGCGTTGTGGGTATTGTTTTTAAACAGCAACGGCACAGTGAGTGACGAACAGAAAATTGCCTTTGAAGTCGGGGGCTTTGGCGGCGCGTTAGATGATGGTGATCGATTTGGTAGTGCCGTTGCGAATGTCGGAGATTTAAACAATGATGGAATTACCGACATTGCCGTGGGGGTCGAGTTGGATGATGACAATGGCACCAACCGAGGAGCGGTTTGGATACTGTTCATGAACAGTGATGGTACGGTCGCCTCTGAACAAAAGATCTCACAGCTTGAAGGAAATTTTGCAGGCAACTTACGCGATGATGACATGTTCGGTAGTTCAATCACGCGTATAGCAGACCTGGATGGTGATGGCGTTTCCGAGTTGGTGGTTGGGGCAAGTGGTGATGATGACGGTGGCCTTGAACGGGGCGCAGTATGGATTTTATTTATGGCCGCGAATGGTACGGTTGAATTTGAACAAAAAATTTCACAAACAAGCGGATTGTTTGATGGCACACTAAACGATGGCGATGAATTTGGTAATGCGGTGACCGGTCCAGGCGATTTTAATAGTGATGGCTACGATGATATTGTCGTCGGGGCAAGATTTAGTGATGATGGTGGTAGCGATCGTGGTGCCATTTGGGTTTTATTCCTGGATGATGACGGTAAAGTGATCTCATCTTCAAAAATTTCAGATTTACTCGGCAACTTTAAAGGCACACTCGTGGACGATGACCAATTTGGCCATGCTGTGACCAGTCTCGGTGATCTCAATGGTGACGGTATCGAAGATCTCGCGGTGACCGCCAGTGGTGATGAGGGCAGGGGATTTGACCGGGGTGCCCTATGGATCTTGTTTATGGCCAATGTTGAAGTTGGTGTACGTACTGATAAAGATGTAGATTTCGCCAGTCTTTTTAGTGGCCAACGCTAATATCTGTTAGACTACTGTTTTTCATAAAACAGGTGTTCCTGCCTTAGGAACGAATACTTAATGCAGTCCGACCCCAAAAAACTACTAAAAAAACATGATAACCTCACTCAATCCGAGATGTTTAAAGTCACTTCACATGTGCAACGACGTGACGGGGATTGGATTTTAAATACAATTATGGTTGAAGGTTATGATGTCCCATTTAAATTTAAACGCAAAGATGAATATAAAAACGTTAAAGGCGCACGGGTAAACCTGACTTACTATCCTGAAGTTGAAACCGTGGCGGGGTTAGAATTTGAGATTATGAAAGTGGTGAGAATTAAAATAGCTTAAACCCAATAACATTTATCTGCTTGTTACCCTGAGCAAGGGGAACAGTCCCGGAACCCGAGAATCTAAGATCTCCTGTCATTTCACAAACGGCCTCGTCATACCCACGGGGCACTTTTCCCACGACGGCGGGAATCCACATAGTATAAAAATAGTAGATTTCTACTTCCGCAGCAATGACGAAATGTGAACCGGGTAACGAGTTATTATTCGACCATTCATTTAAAAACAGCCTCGTCATACCCACGGGGCACTTTTCCCGCGAAGGCGGGAATCCACTAATTACCCAATTATATTAAAGCAGTGGCTCGTATTCTTTTATTTTTTTCTGAGCAAATTGTTTACGCTCTTTTGCTTCCGCAGCCTTATAGCCGTTTGGAAAATCTCGAAGATAACCATTAATTTCACCTATCATGCCACGTAGATAAGAAACTTTGAGATGAATCTTGGTTGCACTATTATACTTACGCCATTTTTCATCAACATATTTATAAGTACGTTTGTCTTTTTCATCTAACGCTGCTTTAGTCCAATAGGTCATTAACTTATTCAGTTTTTTATTTTTCGGATAGGCTTTTAAAGAATCTTCGAGATAAGCTTTTACTGCATAGGCCTTTTCAAGTTTCTTATTACTAAAATATTTTTCCAGTTCTTTTTCAGTATTACCCAGCATGATGATGCCGAAGTTATTTCCAGAGATCTCTGGTGCGAAAACGTGCAACATGTTTCCATTAGCTACCGGGTTATCGAGTGTAAACTCATACATATCTTTTTTGTTCATAGGTTTGACGCTATGGTTGATCTCATCAACCTTAATGGTGGTTTGAATAGGACGTGTTTCAAACCGATAATTTCCAGCTTTAAAATCGTTTGTGTAAACGATCAGTTTTACCTTGTTGGACTTACGAATAACAGCAGGAATTTTATTAAGATATTTGAAATCTGCAAAATTATCATAATGGTTGTAAGGTGTGACCTTTACATAGCCTTTTTTAGCGACGACATATACACCATAGGAATCAATTTTTTTGACGGTTTTTGCAGTACTGTGGCCGGAAATAGCAATTAAAGCAATCGAGATGACAAACCAGTGAACGAGTCTGTTCATTTTATCCCCCTTGAGAAAATAAGTGTTATAAGATTCTTAAATTTTGCCGCAGTATACTGCGATATAGCTATTAAACGCCAGGAAATGGGATTCGGTCTAATCGTCGAACGATAAATTTTGTCGTTTTGAGAACTGGAATATAAATATGAAATGAAAACTGATACCAAACAGGACAAAAATGTGAAATATCTCGTGTGGTCCAAGTACACCTTCTATCAAGATTGGGGTGCGTAAGAATTCAAAAATAGCCCCAATAGTATAGGCTAGTGCACCGAAAATTAGATATTTGATGAATTCAAAATGAAAGCGCCGATACAATAAAATACCGGTTAATGCACCTACCCAGCCTAATCCAAGGTACAAACTCAGACTAAGCCATTCGGCAATATCACTGAAATAAATCGATTTAAGCACGATACCGGTGATAGCAATCGTCCAGACAAATAACAGCACGCCCCAGCGCAAACTGCGTTTAAATAAAATACCATGTATCGGTGTGAAGGTTCCGGCGATTAAAAAGAAAATACCGGCATGATCCAGTCGTTGCAGTACTGCTCGTGCGGTGCCGCCGGGTTCCAGTAAATGGAACACACCGCTCATGGAAAGTAAAAACACCACAGAAAATACAAAGACAGCAAGCGCAAAAACTCGTGCATGACTTGAACGACCGCGGATCATTAGCCAGATACCCAATGCTAAAAAGATTCCTGCCGCGATGAGGTGGCTTAACGAACTAAAGGGTTCACTAAAACCGGCTATAGGAATAATGTTTTCTGCGGGCATACGGTATTTATATGAGTTACGGATGAATAAGTTGAGTATTTATTTTTTGGCTTTCAAATTAGTATCTGATATCACCCAGGATTTTACCCGACCGTTCTGGAAATGAACCTCAGATTGACCGTAGTACCAAATATCGCCAATCGTCTTGGTGGGTACACCCTGTATTTCAAAAACACGTCCACCGGTATCACCATAGGTAAAATATTTTGAATCCTCAGGTTCCTCATAAATTCCTAATGTAGATGAGGGAGCAAAGGCTGAAGTTCTTTCTTTTACAGAAAATGGACTTTTTATTTTTTCGGTTTCTTCATAAGCTTTGTCTTCGTTAGTAACTGATGTCGCATTGGTGTTGGCAGAATTTTTCGAATTAGAGATTTTATTTTCCTGGTTAGATTGTTTTGTCAAAGCCATCGTTTCTTCGTTGTTATCAGGAAAAAAACTGTCAAATGAAGAATATATAATTACAACGACGATGACTGCAGCGAACCAGATTAAACCGGAAGATTTCTTTTTCGAAATTGGCTGTTGATATTGGGTCTCTTTGTTGCCGGCTTCGGTTTGCTGAAAAGGTCTACGGTGAGTATTTGTGTCCGCAGGGTTGGTAGAAGCGTTTGCTGTGTTAGCTTTGCTAAAGGTATCCCTTGTTGACTCTGGTCGGATATAACCGGGTAGATAACCATGTTTGTCATAATAATCGGATAAGATAGTATAGGCGGTGTTTAAAGCTTGCATTTGTTTTTCAGCTTTCTCTTTCACCAGGGCTGATGCTTGTTGGTGACGATCGGGGTGCCACTGTTTTACGGCCTTGCGATAAGCGAGTTTAACGTCCTGGCCGGTCGCATCCGATGAAAGATTTAAAAGCTTTAAACATTCTTGTGTATTCATCTTACTTATTTCGTTCGTTAACGATTATTTTTGGATTTTACGCCGATACCCCTGATTAGCGTGCTGAATTATAATCGATCTTGACCTACAAAGCTGGCTATTTGAACCGTTTTATTCGTGATATTAGCCCGTTCTGCTTTTAAAACAGAAAATCTGCCCAGGCTTTTTGTGGTTGCCCCGTGCGCGAGGCCTGGAAAGTGAGCTGTTTTTCAGTTACTGCGCTGCCAATCTCAGAAATCCAGCAAGGCTAGTGCTTTTGAGACCAGTCTGTTGTCAGTGAATGTCATTTTCGTATTGCCATTTGTTAGCTTGATGTTAATGCCCTAAGCTTTTTCAATACCGTTAAATAGTTTGTATTTAGGGTTCCAATTGACATGGCAATTTCGGTGATCAGTGCTTTAGCCTCGACCAACTAGGCGAAAATGGTTTAGCTGGCGGATACGGATAATTTTTACAAGTTCGATCCAACGGTCGATTAAATTTAACCATATGGTAAAATATAGCGAATAAGTGCTAAATAGGTTGGTCTAGTCAGAATCTATCCCTGTGAGTGACATATATATAGTATATCGCTACAAAAAGTTCTGAAATTGGCATCAATTTCTGGAATAGACATTGAAACTGAACGCTGGCGGGAGAGGGTACGAAAAGAGTTATATTTAGTTTAGAGTTACTAAAAATGAAAAGAGGGGGATACCTTATGAAAAAGTTATTGGTTGTACTATTTTTACCGCTTTCACTTCTCATGGCGCAAATGAGTATGGCTGCCGAGGACTACAGCGCCAGCATCAAGCAATTTAAACAAGCCAAACAAACGCATAGCTTTTTTAAGTCAGCCTATGGTTACGCATTATTCCCAACCATCGGTAAAGGCGGGTTAGGAATCGGGGCCGCGCATGGCAATGGTCAGGTTTATCGCGCCGGGAAAGTGACTGGCAAAACCAGCATGACACAAGTCAGTATTGGTTTGCAGGCCGGTGGTCAGGCGTTCAGTCAAATTATCTTTTTTGAAGATAAACGTGCATACCAGGACTTTACCAGTGGCAACTTTGAATTTGGTGCCCAGGCGACTGCAGTGGCTATAACCGCAGGTGCTTCAGCGAGTTCCAGCACGACCGGAACCTCGGCGGGTTCAACAACGGGTGGTGGAGCAGGCAAACAATCCAAAGCGAAATATCACAAAGGCATGGCGACCTTTACCTTTGCCAAAGGTGGTTTAATGTATGAAGCTTCGATAGGCGGTCAAAAATTTAAATTTGAGCCCCTGGCAAAGAAAAAATAACATTTAATCTGAACCGCACTTTACGCAAATTATAGGGGGCAATTAATCAATGCCCCCTGTATTAATTACCAAATCAACTATTCTGCCCGGCTGGCCAATCCGTTATACTCACATTCTAATTTTACTAACCCAACATTTTTTTGAAAATTATAATGAATCACGATAAATTTTATTTTGGGTGGCGTGCCGGCTTTATATTTATCTTAGTCTCAGTATTAACGGCTCATGCCTCCGCCGATGAGCTGCCTTCAGCTAAAATTATTTTGCCTGACAGTAACACCGAATTATTAGCAACGGCAGCGGCTGAGAGCTTGACCGAGGAAACGGTGAGTGAAGATACTCCGCTAGAAACGAAAAAACAGATTAAAAACCTGTGGGTGAATTTCAATCCTCCCCGTGATGATAAGTACGACTGGATTCAATTAAGCTCAGGTGAATGGCTTAAAGGTGAACTTATTTCGCTCTATAGTTTCTCGGTTGAGTTTGATAGTGATGAACTTAATTTACTAAAGATCGATTGGGATGATATAAAACAAATTCGTAGCGCTAAACCAATGAGTATGCGGATTGAAGCTGTGGATAGTGACGAAACAATTACCGTGATAGGTAAATTACAATTACTCGATAATACGGCGGTTATTGTCGATGGCGAAAAGGTTACTTCATTCCAACGATTTCAAATTATTTCTATCGCAAAAGGCGCTGGTAATGAATTTGATTTTTGGTCAGGAAAAATATCTTTTGGTGCTAATGTTAAAAAGGGTAACAGCGACAGTGTTGACTCAAACATCGCAGCGAATATCCAGCGTCGTACTGCGAGCTCACGTTTTATTAATGACTATATTGGTAATTTTAGTCAATCCCAGGGTATTGATACTTCCAATAATCATCGATTTAATTCTTATTACGATTCATTTTTAAATCGTAAATTTTTCTGGCGTGTTTATTCGGCCGAGTATCATCGAGATACATTCAGAAATATTGATAACCAGATCTCATTAGGCTCATCCTTTGGTTATGACATTATTCGAACCTCAAAAACAGAATGGGAAATCTCGGGAGGCATCGGTGGCTTATATACTCAGTTTGTTTCAGTTGGACCAACTGAAGATATTGAAAGCCGATCACCTTATATTGGTTTTGGTACAAAATACGATACTGAAGTAACCGGCTGGATGGACTACTTATTTGACTTTAAGTTTCAGTTGGTCGAAGAGAGTGCAGGGACGTATACTCATCATCTTGTCACTACCTTATCATCAGATATTACCGGTGATCTGGATCTTGATGTATCGTTTGTCTGGGATCGAGTCTCAGATCCACAACCTGCAGCAGATTTGACGGTGCCTGAAAAAGATGATGTACAGTTAATTGTCGCAGTGAGTTACGAATTTTAGAAAAAATTATAGCGGGAGTTGAGAATATGAAACGCCGATCTAAATTAATTTTAGGGATGTTTGGTGTTTCTTACACTGATGATATCGAAAAAACAGAAAAAGTATTGGCTGATATCGTTTCCCAGGATGATAAAGTACTGGTAGATCCTGAACCAATGATCCATTTACACGAACTGGCTGGTTCATCAGTTAATTTTATCGTGCGTCCCTGGGGCAAGCGCGATGACACTGGGATGTCTATTGGGATATCACCCTAGCGTGAAAATGCGCTTTGATGAGGAAGGGATATCAATTCCATTCCCACAAACGGATGTGCATTTATACAATACCTCGACCTAAATCAACAAAAGGAACAAACCATGGGCATGCTTATTAACGGTAAACTGGTTGATGATTGGCTTGATAAAGAGATTGAAGCCGGTGAATTCAAACGAATGGAATCAACTTTTCGTAATTGGGTAACAACCGATGGCACCGCTGGTCCGACGGGTGAAGCTGATTTTATGGCAGAACCTGAACGTTATCATTTATATGTATCAAAAGCCTGTCCCTGGGCACATCGAACGGTTATTTTTCGAAAATTAAAGAACCTGGAAAATATAATTGGTATGTCCATTGTCGAGGCAAACATGCTGGAGCAGGGCTGGACCTTTTCCGACAATGGCGAGTATATCGATCACTTGCATAGCTTCGAATTTCTGCACCAGCTTTATACTAAAGCCGATAGTCATTTCACTGGCCAGATCACAGTTCCTGTATTGTGGGATAAAAAACGTAATACTATCGTTAATAATGAATCTTCTGAGATTATTCGCATGTTAAATTCGGCGTTTAATGCATTTACTGATGTTAAAACGGATTATTATCCAGCGACGTTACGCCAACAGATTGATAAGATAAACCGTCCCATTTATAACAATATCAATAATGGAGTTTATCGTTGCGGTTTTGCAACCACGCAATCGGCCTATGAGAAAGCCTTTGATCGATTATTCGTTGAAATTGAAAATGTCGAAAAGCTATTAGCTAAACAGCGTTACCTGGTGGGTGAATACATAACTGAGGCAGACTGGCGGTTGTTTACCACGCTGATTCGTTTCGATGCGGTTTATGTGGGACATTTTAAATGCAATCAACAACGAATTAGCGATTATCCAAACTTATCCAACTATGTTAGAGAGTTATATCAAATTCCTGGTATCGCCGAGACGGTCGACGTTGATTACATCAAGCAACATTACTATTACAGTCACACCAGCGTTAACCCAACTCAGCTGATACCCAAAGGCCCGTTGCTTAATTTCGATGCCCCCCATGATCGTTCGGAAAAATTTCCTGGCTGATTTTAAGATAAATTATCTGGCCAAATATCATTATTTTTGATCCAGTGGATTATTTTTTATATTATATTTTTTAACTTGGTCGTCTCTATTTAGCTATCATAAAATTAGTTACAGTCGATAGAACAATGGCAAGCCAAGTTTCGCTGAGTATCGATACTACCTTTAAAATAGGGCGACTCACATTAATGATGCACGGGGGTTTTTAGTTGCTGTAAAACTTACAAGTCCGATAGTCTGAATGGCCGAGCTCAAACTGATATTGCTCATATTCATATTGCCCGTCGCTTAGACGAATCAGTACTTATCCGTTTCGCAGGGAAATTCGGTGTTTAATCTTGAGCATCGAGATAAGATGCGGACCTGTTAGCTGTTATTAGCGATAGACTATACTATAATGGGGGTTCGTAATTTGGTCTTTTTTGATAGTAAAAAACACAAGCGAGCCTTTGTACTTGTTTGTTACTGTTAACGTAACTCTTTTACGAGCTAATGGAGATTTCCATGAAAATTATGTTCTTAATTTGTTTATTTTCGACATTTGCCATATCCACTAATGTCAGCGCTGATTGCTTGACCAATGACAAAGGAGAAGTTGTTTGTGGCGAAGGTAAATGTGAAAAAGACCAGTATGGTAAAGTTTATTGTACCTCTGCAGGTGGCGGTATACTTAGGGACGATAAGGGGAATCTCCTCTGCGGGGTGGGGCGTTGTGCAGCCGATTCGCTGAAGAAAGTTTGGTGCTCTAAACAGGTAAGTGGTGGTGCGGCTATTGACTCGAAAGGAAACGTTAAATGCTTGGGCGGATGTGCCCCTGGTTCAGCTGCATTATGTACACAAGCAAAAGCGGAGTAGCCTGGCGAATAATTTATCAAACTGGTTTTTATCAGCGGGTTTAATGTGTTGTAGTTGAAATTTAAACATAAGCATTTCTGAGCTAGAGACCTGCGTTAGAGATAAGTAAAAAAAAATCGTATCAAACGAACTATTCGCTTGCTGATATTCATTACTGTATAAACTAAATACCATTGTGCTAAACGAACCTGCTTATGTACATGGTTCTAACTGCGTCAGTTCGCTTAGCGTGATATTCTTAAAAAGATAATAAATTGATATGCCGCTCAACGACGTAGAAGTCGATAATAGCTATATTATATTAATTAAAATATTGATGGCATGATGTTGTCTGGCAGCATCGTGGCTTATTTTTAACATGGAGGAAATGGTATCAGGCTATACTTTATTGCTGGCCTGAGGATGTTGGAAATTCAAGTTGTGACCGAACAATGCTTTTTATAAACACGTACAATTTAATGATCAAATTTTGATAAGGAAAAATCATGAACAAACTAAATCGTCTTTTATTCTCAATATGTTTTTCAATATTAATCAGCTTGTCTGGTTGTGCGGTTACGCCGACTGATGATATCAAGATTGATGCCGAAGCCGATCCCAAAGTGAAATTTGGCGGCTACAAAACTTATGCCTGGTTGGGTTCAGCAGGAATTTTAAAAGATCCGGAAGGCAAATGGAAACAACCTGATTTTGATGTTGATGCTGAAATACGTTTTTTAATTGATCGTGAGTTACGTAAACGCGGATTTACTGAAACGGGTAATAAGCCTGATATGTTAATCGCCTATGCAATGGGTGTGAATATGGCGGCTTTGAAAGTTAAAGAAAACCCGGAAACAAAAGAAAAGTTGCTAAAAAACACGCCTAAAGGCTCATTGTTAATTATTCTTGCCGATCCGACAACAGAGTACGTGATGTGGATAGGACGTGCCAAAGCCGAAGTACTAAAAGATCCCGCTGTGGAGGTTACCAAGGCACGTTTGGATTATGCCGTTACCCAAATGTTGAAAAAAATTCCCAAATAGTCATAGCTTTATGTTTCGCTAACAGGGAAGCCTGAAAAGGCTTCCCTTTTTTAATACCCAGGAAAGTTTTATTTTAAGAAAATAGTAAAATTGATAGGTAATACTGGGCATATTTAACTTGAAAAAGATGATTTCACGGCAGATATACGTCAGAATCATGCAGTTGGGAGCAATAAATAACGAAGAGTGATATTACCTATGTCCGAATCGACCTATAAAACCACTTCTATCCTCGTCACCTTGGCCGCGCTGGTGGTCGTGATTGCTGGCATGAAAGCCGCTGCTTCGATCATAGTCCCGTTTATTTTCTCGATTTTTATCGCGATCATTTGCGCACCATTACTCACCTGGCTTACTCATCGACGAGTCCCTGCAGTATTGGCGGTATTGATTATTTTGTTTGCCATATTATTACTTGGTTTTATGATTATGCTTGGGGTTGGCACGTCGATAGAACAATTTACTAAGGCCCTGCCCGGTTACCAGGCTAATTTACAAGGGCAGTTCAATGCGTTTATTAACTGGTTGGCCGATCTGGGTATTGAGGCGTCTGGTTCTGGTATTCGCGAATCCTTTAATCCAGGTTCGGCAATTGGTATGGTTAATCGATTACTCGACGGGCTTGGCAATTTGTTTACCAATGCCTTTTTAATACTTTTTACTGTCCTCTTTATTTTATTAGAAGCCTCGAGCTTTCCGATAAAGCTTAAGTCGATTGTTAAGCAAGGTAACATGCAGGTCGACTATATCGATCACTTCTTAAACAGCGTGCAACGTTATATCGGTCTTAAAACGGTAACCAGTTTTGCAACGGGTGTTCTGGTTACGATCATGCTTGTTATTCAGGGCGTTGATTTTCCGGTGTTATGGGGCATGCTGGCTTTTTTGTTAAATTATATTCCTAATATCGGTTCCATCATTGCCGCGGTACCTGCGGTTTTATTAGCGCTGGTGCAATTCGGGATCGGTATGGCGGCTGGTACCGCAATCGGCTATCTGCTTATCAACATAGTGATTGGCAGTGTCGTCGAACCAAAGGTGATGGGTCATGGTATGGGGCTATCGGTGTTAGTTGTTTTTCTATCATTAATCTTCTGGGGCTGGGTATTTGGTCCTATGGGAATGATTTTGTCGGTACCGCTAACGATGTTGGTCAAGCTTGCATTAGAAAGTCGCGAATCGACACAATGGATAGCAATATTATTAGGTACCAGCAAGGATTCATAAAGTTAAACAGGCAAGTGAAGTTAACTTTCAACTATGGTGTTTGATTAAATAGTTTAACCATCGACTCAGGCTCAGGTCTTATGCTCTTCAGGGTTTGTAATAAGTATAGTGTTGCATCGATTTTCCTGATGTTTATTTTTCCGATCATCGGTCTGGCCGCACTAAAGGATGATGTGGTTGAACAGGCTGATCGGGCTAACGAAATCAAATCAGCGGTAAGAGAAAAGAAAGGCACCTGGTTGCCTGTGCCAATACCGGTTTCTAATCCAACGATTGGCACCGGTTTGCAGGTTGCACTTCTTTATTTGCATCCGCAAACATCTGAAGATCCAACTGTGCCCAGTGCGACCAGCGGGGTGCTTGGGATGTATACAGATAGCGATAGCTGGCTTGCTGGTGCTTTTCATGATGGTAATTATAAAAATGATCTATATCGATATCGTGTTGTTGCCGGCACGGGTGAATTTAATCTGGATTATTATGGGGTGGGAGGGGACCCGAATGTTAGGACCCCCTTTAATGCAAAATCGGATATCGCAATGGGGCAGTTTCTTAGACGTATCCCGGGTACGAAAAATTTTTACTTAGGACTGCGCTACTTGTACACAGAATCAAATGTCACCTTTGATTTTAGTAATAGCATACCTGACTTACCTCCTGTTAGTGATGGAATGACGACCTCGGGTTTAGGTGTTCTGTTTAACTATGATAGCCGGGATAATAATTACTATCCGACTTCCGGAAGCTATTCGGAATTTCTTTGGATACGTGATAAAGAATCCATTGGCAGTGATTTTGATTTTGATAAATTGGATATTTTTTCAAACTATTACATGCCGGTTTCGTCGAAAAGCACGTTGGCGTTTCGTGCGACGTTGGCCAATGCTAATGGCAATATTCCATTTTATATGTTACCGACCCTTAAACTGCGTGGATTCGCGGTGGGGAAATATCAAGATAAGAGTAGTTTCTCAGGACATATTGAGTGGCGGCATAAATTTCTTCCTCGCTGGGGCGTTATCGCTTTTTATGAAGCGGGTAGTGTGGCGAAGACAGTCAATAAATTACTCCAGGCGGATCTCATCAACTCTGTTGGAACCGGGATTCGTTGGCAGGTGACCGAAGATAAAAAGTTAAATCTTGGTATTGATATTGGGTATAGTGATGGCGATAGTGCCGTTTATGTTAAAGTAGGGGAGCATTTTTAATGAATGACCCCAATTTTCAGAATCGCTAAATTTTAG
>CAMYMO010000393.1 GCA_947259425.1 uncultured Ectothiorhodospiraceae bacterium
GGTTCTAATACATCATCCAGGTGTTCTAAATCGATGCAAACGCATAAAAAGTGACTAACGCCATGGGCCTCAGCATTTTCGAGTGCACCTTCTAACTTTCCATCAAATGGAGTTAGATCTAGCCGATCTAAATGGCAATGAGAGTCTACTAACATAGGAATATTTCAAATAAAAAGATAAATTACATGGTATGTGTTTGGCGATCAGATTTTAATGCCCCGGCAAGATAGGTTTCAATCTTCGTTCTGGCACTGCCACCATCTTGCTCACTAAATTGGACGCCGATACCGGCCGCTCGGTTGCCTTGCGCACCTTTAGGCGTAACCCAGACTATCTTACCCGCAACAGGTAGTTTTTCTTTTTCGTCCATCAGTGTCAGCAACATAAATACTTCATCACCTAATGAGTAGGCTTTGTTCGTCGGTATAAACAATCCACCATTGCGGATAAAAGGCATGTAGGCAGCATATAAGGCACTTTTATCTTTTATTGTTAACGATAAGATACCCTGGCGCCCACCAGCGGCCATCCCTTTTGGAAGATTACTCATCGATATCCATCTCCTGTGGAATTAATTCTTTAAATTATCTAGGCCGAAGTTATTCTCTGCCACTCTAACATTAGCTCATCCATGACCATTTGCGAATTCAACGGTGCACGATGCATCCGTAACTCATCAATTAATTGATCTGAATAGCAAAATAAGCCTTCTAATTCTACCTTCTTAGCAAGGATCTGCAACTGTTCAAGTTTATCCTTGTTTACAATTACCTGAGCCTGTTTAACCTTCATTTTTATTAAATCACTGACCCAACTGTATATCCATTGTATCGGCGCCGTGACGCCTTGCTTTAATTGTTGATTTTGCAGGGAAAGTGGGGATTGCTCTGCTAACCCAATGCTACAGAATTTATCGAAAACCTGCTCTCTCAACTCAGCGAGATCTGAACTGAGATCGCTCAATGCTTTTAACGGTGCACCGTTGGCCATGGCGAGTAACGCACTGATATTGTGCTCACTATCGAACTGTTGATTATTTAGCCATGTTATCGCCATATCATGGCCAGGCGGTGCAAAATGAATGTGCTGGCAACGACTTTTTATCGTTGCTGGTAAGGTCGATAATCGTGACGTGACCAGGATAATCAGCGTTTTTTCGGGAGGTTCCTCAAGTGACTTAAGCAAGCTATTCGCTGATGATAAGTTCATTGCATCTGCTGGGCTGATAATCGCAATGCGGTGCGTATTATGGTGGCTCGCCAGACTAAAATTATCAATCAGCGCCCGGATTTGATCGATCTTGATTTGCTTACCAACCTCTTCGGGTTCGATCAGATTATAATCGGGATGCGTCCCAGCATTATATTGAGCACAAGCACGACATTGATTACATGCTTGTTCATTAATAGGCGATTCACAGAAAAGATATTGCGCAAGCGCAGTGGCTGTTTTTAATTTACCCAGTCCTTCTAGACCACTAAATATTAAAGCATGAGGTAAACGATCCTCTGCGGCTCTTTGTATCAATCCATGCCACTGTGAATGTGTCCAGGGAAATATCATGAATTCATCACAATCTGGTTAAGAACCTCGGTCAATTCTTTTTGTACTTGCGTTAATTCGGGCTCAGCATTAATCACCGCATATTTATCGGGATTTTGACTCGCACGCAACAAATAAACATCACGTACACGTTTAAAAAATTCGATATTCTCTAATTCGAACCGATCCGGTGCACTACGTTGACCTGCGCGCTCCAGTCCAACTTCAATGGGCAAATCAAATATCAAGGTTAGGTCTGGTCGGAGCTCACCTTGCACCCATGATTCCAATTCCGCAATACGATGTAAATCGATACCTCGCCCACCCCCTTGATAAGCATAAGTCGCATCCGTAAATCGATCGCAAACAACCCAGATACCTTTTTGAATAGCCGGCAGTATAACTTCATGTAAATGCTGTGCCCGGGCAGCGAACATTAATAACAACTCCGTATCACTATGGATATCGGTTTCCGATTTATCCAAAAGAATATCTCTAATCTTCTCGGCCAATGGCGTCCCACCCGGCTCACGTGTTTGTAATACCTTAATTCCATTTTTTTCAAGAAATTTTATAATGAAATCGATATTCGTACTTTTGCCGGCCCCTTCTCCACCTTCTATAGTGATAAATTTGCCTGTCACATCAACCGGCATTATTTAGCGCCTGCTTTAAAGGAGGAAAATGACTTTTTTCGGCCTTTTAATTGATATTTGATTACCGCCTGATTGTGTTCATCCAGGGTTGAGGAAAAATAATGGCTACCATCTCCACGGGAAACAAAATAGAGTGCCTCACCTTCCGCTGGTCTTAATACGGCATTAATGGCATCACGTCCGGGCATGGCTATGGGTGTTGGTGGTAGACCAAATATACGATACGTATTATAAGGCGTTTTTTGTTGTAGGTCAGAACGTCTAATGTTCCCTTTATAACGTTCCCCCATACCATATATAACGGTTGGATCACTTTGTAAACGCATCCGTTTAATCAGTCGTCGGGAAAATACGCCGGCAATTGCAGAGCGTTCCGAGGCTAATCCTGTTTCCTTTTCAACGATCGAAGCTAAAATCAATGCTTCGTATGAGTTTTTAATTGGGATCCCAACATCTCGATCATCCCATTTTTTCGCCAGATATTTTTCCATTGAACGAAATGCACGTTTAAGTATGTCGACATCCTTTTCACCACGAGGAAAGTGATAGGTGTCTGGCATGAAGCGTCCTTCTGGATGCATGCCGGCAGAATTCAGTTGCGCCATAATTTGCTCATTTGTTTTGTCCTTGAGGGTATGGGTGATATGTTCATTTTCCTTCAGCGCATTAAGTACCTGACTAAAACTCCAGCCCTCAACAATGGTAAGAGAATATTGAATTACATTCCCTTTTGAAATTTTGCTTAAAAAAGTCGCGGGCGTTGCACCTGCTTCCAATTCATATTCTCCAATGTGGATTTTAGTCGCCTGACTGGTCCAGCGCGCATACCAGATGAGGTATCGAGGATTTGAAATTACCTTTATCTCATATAAGTATTCTGCAATCCGTGTCAGGTTGCTGCCTGATTCGACTTTAACAATTAAACCATCAGCAGGGATTGACATCTCGGATGAGATAAACTGTTTAATATCGTAGGCAAGCCATGTCATTGCCAAAACAGCAACTAACACAACCAACCCAAAACTATAATAAATCTTCCTAATCACAACTCGGTATCACTTCCCTAACCTTGGCCTGTAATTTAGACGTTATCTCGCCTACCGTCATGATGGTACTATCTAGTTCACAGATCGGCCAGACACCATCGATACTATTGGTTAAAAATAACTCATCTGCTGATAATAACTCGTCCATCGATATTTCTTTGATGGTAACGGGGATATTCTCATCATGCGCCAGTCCAATAACAAGTTGGCGCATCACGCCTGCCACTCCAGAAAACGTTAAGTCTGGGGTTGAAATTGCGCCATCTTTGACAAGAAATAGATTGTGCATGGTGGCTGAAATAACCTTACCCGTTTGATCCAGCATAATACCCTCAGCATGGCCGGTATGGGCTATTTCCATCCTCGCAAGAATTTGTTCCAGTCTATTTAAATGTTTCAAACCAGCAAGCTTGACTTGTCTGGCATAATAAGTCTCACAAAGTTTAATTTTAAAACCGTTTGTTCTTAATAAAGCATCGCCCGGTTCACGATTGGTAATGGAAATTATCGAGGTGGGTTTACAGGGTATAGGAGGTGCATATCCTCGCGGTCCAATGCCACGAGTAACCGTCAATTTTATTATTTGTTGACGGGTTTTATCTAAATTATTTTTAATCATATCAAACAAACCATTCGTATCAAACGGTTGAATATTAAGTTGTTTGAGTGAGCATTCTAAGCGGGCCAAATGAATATCCCACAATGGAATTTCACCTTTAACACTCAGCATGGTTTCGAACACCCCATCGCCATAAGCCAAACCTCGATCATGAATCGAGACTTGATCAGTACGACGACCGTTAACTAATGTAATCATATTTACCTAATCCTGTAAGGCCAGCAAAAGGCCTTTAGCTTTTGAGCGCGTTTCTTCTAACTCTTTATCGGGTTTAGAATCAGCAACAATACCTGCCCCGGCACGAAAGCGAATATCGTCAGCATGCTTGGAAAAAGTACGAATCAAAATATTGAGATCCATATTACCATTTCGATTTAAATAACCCAATGATCCGGTATATGGACCACGGGGGGTTTTCTCTAGCTCGGATATAATCTCCATGCAACGCACCTTGGGACAACCCGTAATGGTGCCACCCGGAAACACCGCTTTAATGACCTGACCCGGGTAAATATTTTCCCTCAAGGTCCCCACTATATTCGACACAATATGGTGAACATGAGAATAACTTTCTAACACCATAAGTTCATCGACCTTGATACTTCCATAAGTACATATTCGACCGAGATCATTTCGTTCCAAATCGATTAGCATGATATGCTCAGCTCGTTCTTTTACATTTTCCACAAGTTCATGTTGTAGTTTTTCATCTAAAATACGATCCGTATTTCTTGGCCGCGTACCGGCTATGGGTCTGGTTGCTACCTTTGATTGGTTAACACTAACCAAACGTTCCGGCGAGGAGCTTATTACTGAAACCTCTTTATAGTTAACAAGTGCGGAAAATGGCGCAGGATTCGATGCTCTCAGGCGTTTAAATATATCAACCGAGGAAATATCCGCTGTTAACTTAGCTTCCCATAACCTTGATAAATTAACCTGAAAAACATCGCCCTCTTTAATATAATTCAGAATTTTATTAATTGAGTTTGTATATTCATCAGCCGCTGACTCAGTAACTTCTTGTAAGACTGAAGATACTTTAACGCTTTTTTGTTTAATATTTTCAAGATCTAACCGCAGTTTGTCATGATAGTGTGCAAATTCCTGTTCTGTGACGATATAAGTTTCGTTTTTCTTATGACTATAGATAATAGCCGCGGGGATACGTGCAGCAAAAGCAATCGGTAAGCTTGAATCAAACTCTTTGATGCCTAACTTGGGTTCAATTTCACTCACCAACTCATAGCCAAGATAGATAAACCAGCCACCACAAAAAGGCAGTGTTTGTGTTTCATCAATACGATTTTCCAGGAAAATACGATCAAGCTCAGTTAAAAAATCAGTATTTGTTAATTCCTTACCATCATAAGTGAGGCATTGTCTTGAGTTTTTAATTAAAAATTCTTGCGGGAATGCAAACAAAATATCATAGTCGCTATTCTGTGCACTGTTATCTGTATTTTGTGAGGAAGACTCAATATAAAAAGGATAATCTGACGACTTATCTTCGCAAAGAGATACTAAATCAAAACAACCCTGCAGGGTCGTGATTTTATGGGTTTGATTTTCTGACAACCTGGAAGTTACCCATCAGGATTCAAATATTATTGCCGTATTATATTTTCTTGAATACCAGGGTCCCATTCGTTCCGCCAAAACCAAACGAATTGGATAATGCGGTTCCGATCTTCATTTCGCGGGCAGTAGCGGGTACAAAATCGAGATCACATTCAGGATCCTGGTTCATAATATTGATTGTCGGTGGTGCAACCTGATCGCGAATGGCTAATGCTGTGAAGATAGACTCAATTCCACCCGCCGCGCCTAACAAATGCCCGGTCATCGATTTGGTTGAACTCATCGCAATATTTTTAGAATGATCGCCAAAAGCACCTTTAACGGCATGGACCTCGGCGATATCGCCAGCAGGTGTCGAAGTACCATGAGCATTTATATAATTAATTTCGTCAGAGTTAATCTTGGCATTACGCATCGCATATTGCATACAACGTTTGGCGCCATCACCACCTTCTGATGGTGAGGTCATATGATAAGCGTCACCACTCATGCCATAACCAACGATTTCAGCGTAAATTTTTGCGCCACGTTTTTTAGCAAACTCATATTCTTCCAAGACGACAATCCCGGCACCATCCGCTAATACGAAACCATCACGATCTTTATCCCAGGGACGACTCGCTGTTTGAGGATCATCATTGCGAGTCGATAACGCGCGCGCTGCGGCAAAACCACCAAGACCAGATGGCGTTGTCGCCATCTCAGTGCCGCCTGCAATCATCACATCGGCATCACCATATTCGATGATTCTGGCAGCATCACCAATACTATGCGTTGCTGTGGCACAGGCCGTTACCAGGGCAATATTAGGGCCCTTCATTCCATAACGGATTGAAACATGTCCTGAGACCATATTAATGATCGATGCGGGGATTAAAAACGGAGAGACCTTACGCGGGCCTTTATTGATAAGTATATCGTAGTTCTTTTCAATTATACCAAGACCACCAATACCTGAACCAATCGCAACCCCGACGCGTTCTGCATTTTCGTCAGTCACTTCCAGGCCGGAATCTTTAATCGCCTCATCTGCAGCAACGACACCATATTGAATAAAGGTATCCATCTTCTTGGCGTCTTTACTGGAAATGAGATCGCCACCATCAAATCCCTTTACTGAACCACCGAAACGAACAGAAAAATCGCTCGTGTCAAAATGTTCTATTGGGGCAATACCACTGTTACCCGCAAGCACATTTTCCCAGGATGTTTTTACATTTAAACCAACGGGAGAAACCATTCCCAGTCCGGTTATAACAACTCGACGATCAGACACTCTTTACTCCAGGTATTCAACTAGTTTAAGCCACAGACAATTAAAAAGGCCGCAGCCACAACAACGTGGATGCGGCCAGATATTCGATTTATTAAACTTAGCTGTTGTGTGAGTTTATGTAATCGATAGCTTGTCGAACTGTGGTAATCTTTTCAGCTTCATCATCAGGAATTTCAGTTTCAAATTCTTCTTCTAAAGCCATTACCAATTCAACCGTATCGAGAGAATCAGCCCCAAGGTCGTCTACAAAAGAAGCATCTTCTTTTACTTCATCTTCTTTAACGCCTAATTGTTCGATAACAATCTTTTTGACGCGTTCTTCTACACTACTCATGCGTTTACTTCCTCCAAGTTTTTCGTTCTTGTTGAACGATGGGCGGCTATTGTATTGGAAAGCTCGCTTCGATGCTACCGTTTTACTTCCAAAATACGCTCACATCACCATCATAATATATATAATAATCAATTACTTAGTAGGTGCTAAGCCATATACATACCACCATTGACGTGTAAGGTCTCGCCGGTGATATAACCCGCCCCTTCAGAGGCTAAAAAAGATACAGCTTTAGCAATTTCTGATACATCACCCAAGCGATTCAGCGGGACCTGAGTTAATAACGCAGAGCGTTGCTCATCAGCCAACGCCTTGGTCATATCGGTATCAATAAATCCTGGAGCCACGACATTGACGGTGATTCCGCGCGATCCAACCTCTCTTGCCAGTGATTTACTAAACCCAATCACACCGGCTTTAGCAGCTCCGTAATTACATTGTCCGGCATTTCCAGAAACACCCACAACGGATGCAATACTAATAATGCGGCCTTTTCGTGCTTTCATCATTGACTTCATACAGGCACGAGACACCCTGAATAATGAGGTTAAATTCGTCTGCATAATGGCATCCCATTCCTCGTCTTTCATGCGCATGAGTAGATTATCGCGGGTAATACCCGCATTATTGACCAGAATGCTCGGTGCACCGACCGTATCAACCATATGTTTAATCACCGCATCAATGCTGGCTTGATCGGTTACATCCAGTTTTAATCCTTCACCAGTCGCACCGGCGGCTTTGAGGTAATCGGTAATCGCCTGAGCACCTTTATCCGAAGTTGCGGTTCCAATAACCGTCGCACCTTGCGCAGCAAGTTCGAGCGCGATAGCCTGACCAATTCCTCTGCTCGCACCGGTGACTAATGCAATTTCATTTGTTAAAGACATACACTTTCCTTATCAAAATCTGTTGTTAAATAATTATGATGTTTCCAGCTGCGTTTTAAATGACTCTGGTGTCGTTAATGCAGCATGGGTTAATGTTTTATCAATTCGTTTATTCAAACCCAGCAACACTTTTCCAGGACCACATTCCGTAACGGCATCAAT